>JAEOTW010000145.1 GCA_016839655.1 Promethearchaeota archaeon
TATGACCTGTTTCTTCTTCTATTATACTTCTTCCTAATGCATGAAAAGTAGAAATTTCAATTTCAATTCCATAGTTCTTTTTTAATCTCTCTTTCATTTCATCGGCAGCAACTTTAGTAAAGGCAAGGGCTAAAATTCTATCTTTATCAATTCTATCCTTTCTTCTAATCAGATATGCTATTCTCGAAGATATTACACTCGTCTTCCCAGAACCCGCACCAGCCACTACTAGATTGTGCTTATCATCTTTAACTATAGCAAGTCTTTGGTCTTCGTCCAAAGGGTATTTTAAACCATCCTTTTTTCCATCTAGGAAGGAGGAATATGTTTTTAAACGTTTTTCTATAAATTTATTATTGTAATCATTGATTTCATCTATATATTTGTGCATATTTTTTCTAAAAAGTCTAATTCGTCCTCTTTCTCTAAACTTGAATAATGATCGTCGCGGAAATCTAGTCAATTGATTGATAGCTTGAAAAAACTTGTGTTTTTCATCAAAAATTAAATAAGTACCTTTATCGAGAAATTCTTTCCAGTCATTTTCCAGCTTCTGCTTAAGTTCATATTTTTCTGGGAATAACTCTTGGATCGTACCCTTAGGCATAAATATTCCAATTAACCACAATTAAAAAATGTAAATATATTTATATTGATAGATGAAATGCTTCTTTAATCTTCCCTGCGTGGAATAATGTCTAACCTTTCAGTAATTTCCTTAATGGCGATAAAGAAATCCTGTTTATTAATCTTTATTTTTTGAATTTCTTCATCTGAAATTTGCTCAATCTCGGAGCCTAAATCTGGGATATTCCTTTTGGCAGAATTTATCGTTGCTAATTGGCAAACACCTTTAATATCTGCACCTGTGAAATTATTAGAACGTTCAGCTAATTCTTTCAAGGATACTTCATTCTCTAATTTCAAATTCCGAGTATGTATCTCATATATTTTAGCTCTACCTTCGAAATCAGGAAGAGAGAAATGGATGATTTTATCAAATCGTCCAGGTCGGAGCAGAGCAGGTTCAATTAAGTCAAGTCGATGTGTCGCACCAAGCACAAGTACACCTTTAGAAGGATGCAAGCCATCCATTAATCCCATTAATTGAGTTACGATTCGATGTGCCTCATAATTATAATCTTCAGTAACTTGTTTCTGGAGTTTGATTGCTATGGAATCAATATGATCAATAAAGATTATTGAAGGGGCTTTATCTTGTGCTTCTTGGAATAGTCTCCTTAATTTTTTTTCAGATTCTCCCCGGTATTTTTCAATTATATCTGATGCTACTATTGAAATAAAAATGTATTCAAAATTATTAGCAATAGCTTTAGCAAGAAGAGTTTTACCTACACCGGGAGGTCCTACAAATAAAATCCCCTTAGGCATTTCTATATTTAATTTTTTTATCAATGACAATTCTATTATTTTTCTGACTTCATTAATTTCCCTTTCTAATCCGCCAATATCATCAAAAGTTATCAATATCTTTCCAATACCATAATCTTCAACCAGATTTTCATCAATTTTGAGTTTTGTTTCTTGTTTGATGATACAAACTCTATTAGGTTCCAATTTGATAACTTTGAAAGTTAATTCTCGTTTAATTCCTATGGATGTAAAAATGTAATCATCAACTGTAATCGGATAATTATTTAATTTTCTTTTCACAAAACTTTCAAACCTAGGATTATTGCTTATTTTAACACTACATGGTGCCAAGACTATCTTTTGAGCAGGGACGGCTCTTATTTTGCGAATTTCTATTTTATCATTAACGTTTGTTCCCGTATTTTTCTGTAATCTGGAATCAATTCGCACAATTCCACGTCCGTTGTCTTGAGGAAAGCTTGGCCATGCTATCCCAGCGCTATTCTTTTTACCAATAAGCTCAATAACATCACCTGTCTGGATGTTTAGTTTTTCCATTATTTTTTGGTCGATTCTTATGATATTTCTACCAATATCTCGTTTTTTAGCATTCTTTACATCCAATACTACTGGTTCCATATTTTCCACATCACAAATTGGTTAAAATGATCTAAGAAAGTCTGTCGGATAATCGCTTTAGATATTAATGTAATCAAGTAACCAACATTAAAAAATATGAGTTAAAAATATAAAAAAAGAAAAGAAATAGATTTGCAAATCATATTTAAAGTTAGACTGACATTTTCATCATAATAATTCAAGCAGAATTTACATTTTTCTACCAAGTCCAACTATCGTGTTACATTGAGAGCATACACTTATATCTAAACGGGCCTGTGTTTTTTTTCTGGGATTTACATAAAGTGGAGTCCTTATTCGCAATGTGAGAAGGTCATCAGTCATTAGCAAACCTTCTCTGTCACTTTCGAGCCTAATTTCCTTATTGCAGTTAGGACAAATTATAAAACTTGGAAATTGCTTAACTGTCATATTTTTTTCACGAATTTAGATTTGATTGA
>JAEOTW010000146.1 GCA_016839655.1 Promethearchaeota archaeon
CAAGGAATCTGTCGCCATCCTTTATACTTTCTAAATAGCATAGGATAACTTTTGTCTTTTCATCATTAGCAAGATATTTTATGAAATCTACAGCCCCTAAATCTGCTTTATTACCTAAACTTATATTACATGAGAATCCATAAGCTTCATTCATACTTACGTCCATCAGCGCGGTAAGCATAGCCCCTGATTGTGATATCACTGCGATACCTCCCTTTTTAGGTGTTTCAGCAGCGAATGAACCATTATAGTTAAGACCAATAAAACCCAAACAGTTTGGACCTAAAATTCTCATATCATATTTTTGTCCAATTTTAATTAATTCTTCCTCTCTCTTAACTCCTTCTCCACCAACTTCTTTAAATCCTGCCGAAATGATGATTAAGCCTTTAACTTTCTTTTTACCACATTCCTCTGCTGCTTTATTCACAAATTTTCCTGGAATAACAAAAATGGCTATATCGATATCTTCTGTAATATCTAATACACTTTTATAACAAGGTAAATCACAAATTTCTACTGCTTTTGGATTTATAGGATAAATTTCTCCACTATAACCTGAGTGAATAATATTGTTCAATACTGTATTACCAACTTTCCCTTCTTTCTCGCTTGCTCCAATTATAGCAATACTTTTTGGATTGAAAAAAAAAGAGATATCTCTATTAGCCATTTTATTTGTAGATTGAATATAATCCTAAATATGTATAAACATCAAATACATTACTAATTTTTAAATATTTCATTGATTAAAAATAGATCTTTATAAAATAAATTCAAAAACAAAATTGTTAAAAAGATTTGACCTTTTTTTTCTGTATGACGAGAGTTACTATATTAACAAATAAAGGCGAGATAAATCTTAATTTGTTTGATAGCGATGCTCCGATGACAGTTGCAAGTTTTCTTTATTTAATAAAACAGAACTTCTATAATGGTATTGTATTTCACCGTGTTATTGACGATTTTATGATTCAAGTTGGATGTCCTTTAGGTCGTGGAACAGGTGGACCAAGAGATAAAGGTATTACTTCTTTTCCTTATCAGGGTCAACAAATCAGTTATCCATTTGCAGATGAATTTAAAAGTGGAAGAAAGTTTGACAAATCAGGCATTTTAGCTATGGCTAATTCAGGATCTAATACAAACGGTTCGCAAATTTTCATTACTCATGTGCCAACACCATGGTTAACTAATAAGCATACGATTTTTGGGGAAGTATCAAATCCTTCAGACCAAGAAGTTGTTAATGCAATAGTCCAAGGAGATAAAATAATTGAAATAAAAATAGTCTAATACTAACAGATTCTCATCTACCCTTCATTTTTTTTAAAACAAATTCTGTTAAGTTTTTCAAAATTACAAAATTAAATTACTTCTTGGGGAAATTTAATGATAATACTAAAAATTTATAGATATTATGTATATTAATAAATTGGATTGTGAATAATTTTTCTTAAAACTACTTTAATTGTGGTTATAACTCATGAGTAAAGAGCTAAAAGATTTAATTAATTCTGTTGAAAAAGAAACAAAATCCCAGGCTGAATTAGAGCAAATTATACAATCCTTAAAAGAAGAATTAAATCGATTAGAGTTTACTGTTAATGAACAAAAATTATTGATTGAAAATCTCCAGGACCAGATGAAAGATGATGAGCTTGAACAAGTCAAATTACCAAGCGAAATAGAACTTTTAAAAGATATTATTATTACTCAACGAAAAGAATTAGGAGAAAAAGACAACCTTATTGACAATTTAAATAACAAAATAATGGATTTTGACACGAAATTCGAAGGAAGTGAAATTAAGGATACAAGAGAATATATAAATGAAGAATTTGTTAATGCTCAGAAATTAATTGTTCAATTAACTGATGAAAATGAGCAATACAAAAAACAAATTGAAATGTTTCAGCAAAAAATTGAAGAACTACAATCTAGTACAGAAAATTTAGATGAATTTCTTGATGATGAGTTAAAAATTAGGGAAAATGAAGAATTGATAAATTTTAAAAAACTTAATTTCCAATTGATGCAAGAAAATGGCATATTGCGTGTTGAGATAGAATCATTGAAAGCAAAATTGCAAGAAAAAACAGATGAAACGAGTTATGAGGAATTATATACAGCATATGAAAAAATTGACGCTTTAACCTTAGAATTAAAAGAATATAAATCCCAAATAGAGTTTTTAAATGTTAAACTGCAAGAGCAACCAGAAGAGGCAAGTTCTGAAGAGTTGTACAAAGCACATGAAAGAATTGATTCTTTAACTTTAGAGCTAGAAGACTCTAAATCACAAATAAAATCTTTACAAGACCAACTAGGAGATTTAAGTGGACCGGTAACAGTATCCACTGAAGAAGCATTAGAATTTGCAAAGCTTAGAGAGGACTTTGATGAATTAAAATCTAAATTGCATGAATATCAACAGGAAAATGAAAAATTAAATGAAAAGGTAATAGAATTAGAAAAAGAGAATAAAAATATTGAAACTGTAAAAGTGTTTAATACTTCTATTCCTAAGGGAGTACCAAAAAAAATAAAACATACGCTTTTTAATAGAATGTATCGCTTACTTGATGACGTAAATAGGCAAAAAGTTGTAGATTCCCTTATTCGGGATTTGAGAAGTAAGAATAGTGAAACTAAGAGTAATGCTATAAAAATATTGAGCCAGATTAAAAATGATAAGATATATAATGCTTTTCTAGAAATCATTGATGACGAGGATTGGATAGTTAGGTATAATCTTATTAAAGCTCTTCATAAATTTGAAAATAAAAGTAATGAATTCAAGGTTTTGTTAAATAAATTAACTAAAGATACTGATGTAGATGTCCGAGAGCTTGCTGGAAAAATTTTAAATAACCTTTCAGAATAATTATATAAAATAGATAGAATTATCAAAAGGTATCTTAATTTATGAAAAGAAGATTATTTACACCCAATAGATGGAACTGGAGTCAAAAAGCAGAAAAATGGGTTTATGTTAAAATTACTCAAGATGGAAAGAGGAAATATCAATATAAAGTAGATCCTCCACCTGAATTTATCGAATTAACATTAAAAATGAATAAACTTAATGAAAAGCTATTGAAAGCAGTAAATCCAGAAGAGAATACAAAAATTTTCAGTGAATTAATGATTATTTCACAAAAAATGCAAGAAATGGGAAAATAGATTATAAGTAATTACTAACTTCTTTTCTTGAAAGTTTGTCTGCAAAATATAATGGTTCTGGTTGTCTATGTTCTTTAGTCGTTTCTAAACAGACTCTTATAGCGGTTTCTATATTAATTTTATACCCCGTACTTATAAAAACAGGTTTTGAGCCATTTTTTAGACATATTGCATACCCTAATAGCTCGTTTGATGATTCATCAATTGCAATTTCTGGATTATTCGCCCATATGGGTGCTTTATTTCCTTTGATTAGTTGTATATTATTCCATTTATAATATCCAATATATGGATTTTTTGCTACTCCAATAGTAGGTATATTTAACGCAAAACCAAGATGAACTGCTTCCCCAAATCTTCTTGGATGTATTTTCCCGTGACCATCACAAATTATAAGATCAGGTGGGTTCGGAAGTTTTAAAATAACAGTCGCTAAAAGTTTACATTCTCGAAATCCTAAGAATCCAGGTTTATAAGAGAAATTTATAATATCTTTAGCAAAATAATATGATTCCATTAAATTTTGCTTAAAATTCCATAATACTGCGCATGCTATCCCAAAAGTTGTATTATCTTTTTCGTAATATGAAATATCTGTACCAACAATTTTTTTAATTTCCTTCAGAGATTTGAAATTTTCTTTTTCTATTGCTTGATCTACTAATTTTCGATATTTAATTTGAAGTATTTTTGCTTCCTCTATTGAATAATTATCAATTAGTAATTCATGAATATTAGACATACTAAACTATCTGATTAAAGTACTTATGTAACATTAAAGAGTAATAATTTAATATTATACTAGTTTAGCAATTCGCTCTAAATTATTTATTATTATAAATATAAAATTTAATTTGTTTAGACTTATACTCTTAATTAGTTTGGTGAGTTTTCTATGAAAATTAGTGTAAGTGGAAAAGGTGGTGTCGGTAAGACTCTTGTGGCTGGTATTTTAGCCAGATTGTTTGCACAGGACGATTTTAAGGTTTTAGCAATCGATAACGATTCAGCTATGAATCTTAGCTATACTTTAGGCATAGATGAAGAAACTAAAGCTCGTATTGTACCTATTAAAGAAATGAAGTCAATGATAGAGGAAAGAACAAATGTAGATGGTGCTGGACCTGGAGTTTATAACATTAATCCTGAAGTTTCTGACATACCTGATAAATTTAAAGTGTCTGTTAAAGATAGTTTACAATTACTTGTTTTAGGGGGAATTGAAGAACCTGCTACAGGATGTTTATGTCCCGAAAATGCTTTAATAAGAACCTTGTTATATAATTTATTTGTTAAAAGAGATGAGGTTGTAATCGTTGATTTTGAAGCAGGTATCGAACATCTGGGGCGTGGTACAGCAAAAGGAATTGATGTAATGTTGGTTATAACAGAACCATCTCAAAAATCTTTAGATTTATGCAAGAAAATAATTGACCTTTCTAAAAAATTAGGAGTTATTAACATTTACCTCATTGCTAATAAAATAACTGATGATTCTCAAAAAGATATAATAAACCAAAAAATTAATGATTGGGATGTTCCTCTTTATCATTCAATACCATTGGATCCAGAAATTGGGAAGGCTGATTTAGAGGGTAAATCTCCAATTGATTTTAATTCAAATTCGGAAGCAATTCAATCGATAAAAAAACTTTATTATAAATTAAAGAAATTGAAAGCTGAACTGTTTGATCTATAAATATAAAAAATATTTTCAACTTCTACATTAGAACCTTTTTATACTTTATTTGTATTTAGAATATTGGAGATAATCCAAAATTATAAAAACTATAATAAAAGGAGGGGGAATAAAGAAGTTGAGGAAGAAAGAAAACCTTCTAGTATTAGGAATGATTTCTTTGATCATAGCATTTGTCTTAGAAATGGCAGGTAATGGGGCTCTATTTGCTAACTTATTGAGTCTATTGTTTGTAGGAATCGCTATCTTTTCTAATGCTGGATATTTAGTTTTGACTTCTTTAGGAAAAAATAAGAAATAGCCCCAATTTTTTTTTTTCAAATCATATCTGTCAAATCTAAATCTTGCTCATCAGCTATTTCTTTCCACTGTTCAATAGCTACTTTAGCTTCTTCTTCGTTAATCATTTCAATTGCATATCCTGCGTGAACAATAACATACTTTCCAATTTCAGGATTTTGAATTAAGGCAATTATTACATTTTGTTTAATTCCGTCAAAATCTACTAAAGCAGAATTATCATTAATTTCCAAAATTTTTCCAGGTATTGCTAAACACATACAGATTCTTTGTTAATAGCTAATGTAGGTATTTCTTATAATATACTTAAATAAATAAAATTACCCTTTACTTTTAATAATTCAATTATTTATTTGAAATTAGTTAGAATTAGAATTTTTCTGAAAAAATATTATTTTTTATGATTTTCCAGAATAGAAATTAATAAGATCATCAAGCCAATTAAATATTTCTTCCTTTGAAAGACTATCAATATTAAACTTTAACCTATCCAATTCCCTTAGAATATTTTTAATATCTAATGGTACTGATCGCTGACATAGTTCAAATAAGAATTCATTACTCTTTGTGACTAAAGATTTAATTTCTGAATCCATTGCTTCAAATATAGGAGAATTATCTAATTCATCCACCGTTTTATCAATATCAACAAGTAAATTTATTAAATCAAAAAGTCTTCCCGTTTCATTTCCTTTAAAGTTACTATAAAACTGAAAGAAATAGCCTCTATAATCATCAATAGGAATTAATTCAGAATATTGATTCGCTATTCGTATGACAGATTTTACATGTTTGTATAGATTCGATGGAGTCCAAGCATAAAGATCGAAACTTGACTCTATCTCTTTACTTTTTATGTTTAAATTAAATTTATGTTCATCCTTAAAATACCCAAATGGTATTATCACAAAATCTAAGGTATTTGTTGGTTGTTTCGTCAAAGTAAAGCTAAGATTATCAATATTATAAACTTGATCCACAGAATGCTTATATAAATCAAATTTTACTCTTTTATTAGCAGGTTTGTACATATAGAACAATAATCCTTCAAATCCTTGGAGATTAAATTCTACGGAAAAGTTTATATCTTTTCCTACAGTAGCGCCATTATTAAATCTTACATCAAGAAACAAATGATAATAATATTCAAGATACTGGAAAAACCAAGGAGTGTCGCGCTTTAAATTAAACATAATTATCTTAACTCCACATTATTTTTATTCTTTTACTTTATAACAATCCCTTAGATAAATACAATAGAATTGTACCAATTTATTTAATGACACTTTATTATATAAATTTTATAATCCCAATAATACTATTAAAGAAAAAATGAGTAAAAAATAGGAAATTATTGAGGAATTGTTTTTTCATTCCTTCCTTTACTCAATTTATCAATTGTAAATGCTACTATTGATAAAATGCTAGAGATTAAAATGCCAATAGTGCTAAAGCTTATCGTCTCAAAAGCAGGGTCAAATTCAAAAATCCAATATAATATCGTTAGAATAAAAATTATTACTCCTATTAGTAAATAGATTATTGAATCCCGTTTAAATTCATTTCCTCTCCGAGTGTTAATCGAGATTGTCAAAAGGAGCGTAACTGAGATTAAAACTGCTCCAAATAAAAGGATACCATAGAAATCTTCATGTAATACACCAGAGTCTAATTCAAGCGCTACTAAGCCACCTAACCATTGTAAAATATCTCCATAAACTCCAGAATGTATGATACGTGCCGGAGTAAAAAGTGATATGATAATCAGTATCGAGGCGATTAAGGCATAAAACCAAGTGTCTTTTTTTAAATTTATCATATATTTTCCACCTATTTTATTTCATAATTTTATAACTAATTTTTGGATTAAGTTCAATTCTATTATTGAAATATTTAAAAATTCTTGATTACCTCAATACTAGTCTTAATATTAAAGCTGGTTGTTTAAACATATAGTCTATCTAAGATCAAAAGTAAAGAAAATAAAAAAAAATAAAAAAATTTTTGCAGATATTAGCTTAAAGGTTTTCTATTGCGGTATTTCGTCTGGTTCGATGGTTTTTTAAACCAATCTCTTCAGAACTAACACCCATAGCTAAAGCTAATAATTCTGTTATATATAATATAGGAATATTATATTCAGTTTCAAATTTCTTTGAAAGATTTCGTTGTTCTCCATCTAATCGCTGAAAACATGCTGGACAATTTACAACTATACAATTTGCTCCTGATTTCTTAATCGAATCAAACTTTTGTTTCAGTATAGCATCTCCATGTTCTGGAAATGGACCTGCAACGGCATTTCCACAACATAAACCTAGTTCTTCATAGTCAACCACATTAGCTCCTGAAGCAGCAACGAGTTCTTTCAAGTTTACTGGACGTAACGGATCATCAGATTCCATCCATTCAGCAGGGCGCATATAATGGCAGCCAGGATGGCAGGCTATTTTTAGATCACCCATTTGCTTTGTTATTGCACCTTTTATAGAATCCATTTTAGATCTCAAAACATCTACGAAGTGTTTTACATCGATAGAGCCTTTATATTCTTTTCCAATTTTAGCCAATTCTTTATTAATGGCTTCTTTTTTATGAGAATCATGCTTTAATTGATGTTGTACACCTCGAAGGGTATTTGTACATCCATTACAAAGGGAGACTATATCCTTGCCTTCCGCTTCTGCTAAACATAAATTTCGAGCACCTAAAGCTAGCCAAGCTGTATTATCAAAACTTTTAACTCCAGTAGGATCTGGACAACAAGCAAATGGAGCTTGCGAAGTCTGAACCCCAATTTTGTCAAAAACTTTTCTGGAGGCTGCTTCTATAAAGGGGATTCTGTTACCAATCACGCATCCTTCAAACATTTTATATTCTGTCATTTTTATTTAACCTCCATTATAATTTTTTATCTGCACCAATTGCTTTTAATAAAGTTTGAACTTCATTTACATCTGGTGCAACTACAGCAGGTAAGCCTAATTGCTCACGTCTTCTCTCAATCGCAGGTTGAGATGGAATCGCTTTTCCATTTTCAAAAACAGTTTTCGCTTGAGCAACAATATTATCTGGTGCTAAGCCTGCTCCCGTAGTCACATTCTTTGCTAACGTAATGATTTCTGTGACTTCAATTGCTTGAGGGCAGACAGTATCACAAGTATCACATACAGTACAACCCCAAGGAATCAGAGCTGATTTTGTCCCTGCCACAGCCATTACAACATCTTTATATCCCAAAAGTGTAGTTAACACTATTAATCTGGGATCAAAGCAATTTGTAAGCTCCCGATAGAAGGGATTTTGAACTGCTGCGACCGGACAATTATCTGTACATCTACTACATTGATAACAGTATTTAATCTTATCAGATGACACATGGACGTCCATTATCAATTTCCTAAATTCAAAATCTGTACCTAATGGTAATGTCATTTTTTATCACTTTTTTTCGAGTTTTTTTTTCTGTTTTTTTTATTATTGTTGGTTTTAACCCATGCAAGGGCAGTCATATCCAATCTATAATTTTTATTGGATATTTCATCCTAAACCAACATTCAAC
>JAEOTW010000147.1 GCA_016839655.1 Promethearchaeota archaeon
TATTGAATAACCCAATAATTTTGTTGAGTTTTGATATCATCTCCTTAGATGTTTTACCAAATAATCTCATCATTGGTTCTTTTCCTAAGGATCCCTTATCCCAAATAATATCGGGAATTTTACCAATCTTATCTATACTTTCTTTTATTAACCATTGCATAGTAGAAAATTCTTTCTCTTTAATCTTTTTTGGCTGATCTTCTCTAATAATTTCTTTTAACTCTAAATCTGTGTTTTCTTTAATAATAGTTATCCAATTTGGATTATATTTTAAATTCATTACAAAATTAATAGATTTATCAAATTCCTTGGCTGAAAGAATTAATCTAGCAGTATGATCAGATACTCCAAATTTAATTTCGCCTGAAGCTTTTGGAAATCCATTTACAATTGTTATTCTTCCTTCGATCCCTGCAATATCCTCGTTTGAGACAGCGTCTGGAATTGAAGCAGAAATATTCATTCTAACTTCAGGAATCAATATACTGAATTTTTTTGATTGAGAGATAACGTTATAGATTTCTTTTATCTGATTTATAACTTTTAAACGCTCATCGAGGATAGTCAAATCAATTAATTTTCCTTCATCTGGCAGTTCGATGAAATTTTGAAATTTATTATCAAAAAAATCTTCAGCTTTAATGATAGCATTCTTTAAAGAATAATCTTTAGCCAAGAAGGCAGCAATTGCAGAAGAAAATACACATCCCGTTCCATGAACATTACCTTTAAATGTAACTTTTTTTTTTTCGAATATTTGAAAATCTTTCTGCATAAAATTTTTTATTTTTTCATTTATCAGAACTAAGTCTAAAATATTATCGTGATTACTTTTAATACTTTTAATAACTACTGCTTTTTCAATCTGGTGTGAATCCTTATTTACATACAACTTCTTAAGTAGAATTTCAGCTGTTTCCTTGAGGTCTTCAAAGTCTATCTCTGTTTCATTGTTTATATCTCTATGTGAATAGAATGCTGCTTCTATGAAATTAGGAGTAATTACTTTTGCATACGGAAATAATGTTCTTTCAATCTCTAATTCTAATCCCTCGCTAGATAGTCTTTCTCCGGCACTAGAAACTGAAACTGTATCGATCACAACATTCAAATTATATTTCTTAATAAAATCTACAATGATATCTATTGCTTTAACATCTGGAATCATGCCAATTTTTACATTTTTTATAGGATAGGCTGTTAATACAGTATCTAATTGCTTCTCTAATACATCTGAAAGAGATTGATACCCATAAAATTTAGTAGCTGTTTGATAAGTTATCGCAGTAATAACAGAAAACGGGTGAACTCCACATCTGTCAAAAGTTCTTATATCTGCTTGAATTCCGGCACCAGAAGTAGGATCTGCTCCCGCTATCGTTAGACAAATAGGTTTCATAATAATTGTAGGTTAAAGACCAATAAAATTATTTGCTTTATCTCATAATATTCTAATATTTCAAATAATAATCGATAAAAAAACTATTTTTGGGAGGATGATATCCTATCATAAGCCCACTGAGCTTTATCTTTGAGACCTAGTTTTTCATACGATCTTCCTAAATATAAAAATCCATCAGGATAATTGTATTTAATTTTAACTAATTTAAAGAAAAAGTTGATTGCCATGTCATATCGTCCTTTTAAATAGTTAGCTTTTCCTAATAGATAAAGAATATTTAAATCTCTCTCATCAGTAGAATTTTCATTGTATAAATCTAAAAGTTTTTCTATTGCCTCATTAAACTTTTCTTCTTCAATCAAATGCTCAATAGAATCAACAAATTTAAGAAATAGGATTTTATCTGCAACTTGTTGCGTTTTTTTTATTGATTCTTCTTTTAATTCTTTATCTAGCGCAGCTTGTTTTTCTTTTTGTTTATTATCCTTATAATCCTTAAACTGATCAATTAAACTCTGAGAATATGGCTCACTACATAATGGACAATTTTGTGAATGTAATAACCATTCAGCTAGACAGGTTTTGTGAACAAGATGTAAATTCTTACAAGATTTAAAAGAATCTGTGTGTTCATTTATATTTAAATGGCAAATTATACAAGAAGGCATTATTTTTTATTATTTTTTTTTTGAAAATTTTCAGTACTCAAGGTGTAATATAATAAATTAAAAAAAATAGCACTTTATAAGAATATGTATTTCGAAACAACGATTTAATAAAAAATAAAAACAACTTATTTTATAGGTATTATAAGGAAAACTAGACTAATAAAAATTTACAAGAGTAAAAAAATTCATGTCAATAAATAGGAATAGACTCTTTACTGAATTGTTCAACCAATTCTTGGAAGTAAATGAAGATGTAGAAGCTGTGATCGTAAGTGATCAACAGGGTTTAGTGATTGCGGGTGAAAAAAGAAGCGATGTAGACATGGAAATTGTCTCAGTTTTAACTTCTATCATAAATCCGATTGTTGAAAGAATTCGTGATGAATTTATGTTTAAAAAATTTGGGACTGCTAGCTTCGATACAGAATTCTATAGACTCTTATTTATTTCTTTAGATGAAAGGAGAACTCTTAGTGTGGTATTAAATAATTTAGCGTCGATAGATAAGGCTAGTCCCTATGCTTATCTATTAGCAGA
>JAEOTW010000148.1 GCA_016839655.1 Promethearchaeota archaeon
CGCCTTTAAAACGCCTTCTTCCCTTGGATCAGGAATAACTTCATTAAATATTTGGAACTTTTTACCAAATTTTTCTAATTTTTCTGTTAATATTTTAAGATAACCTAATTCTTCAATATTTTTATCAATAACAATATAGCATTTATTTCCCTTAATATTTTGAAGAAAATCAAGACTATCTTCTCCATAAATTATATTTGGACTATAGAAATACCACATAATTTTTCCTCTTGAAAAGTATTATGAATATTTTGAATATACTACTTAAATATTAATAAAATTTGATTTTCATTAAAAATTGCTCTCTAATAAAAAAAATAGATGTAAAATTCTTTTATAGATATTCAGTTTCGAAGCGACCTAGACTGTTCACAATTTCTAGTGCAGCCTTAGTGTGGCGCATTAGTTTTGCCATGTCCCCTTCAAGTCTTAATTTGCCAGCCATAATAGCTCGAATAGGGTCAATTTCCTTTTTCATAACGGATACAAAATTATCATAAGGACCCGCCATGATGTATTCTGTTTCTATTTCTTCACCTTCTGGTACTTGTCTTGTTCCAGTGCACTCTCCATGATGTAATCCTATAAATACTTTAACTACATGATCTAAATTACCGCTTGGTTCAATAACAAGGAGCATATCCCCTTCCCATGTTAAAGCTGATGGTTTATAGTTTGGGTTTTCATTTATTGCTTTACCAAATGCTTTAACCCACTCTTCTGTTAAAATTTTCATATTTCTCACTTAAATTTTTTTTTAAATAACTTCATTTACTATATAATTTCTTAATATATTAATTGTTAAAATTGAATTTAAGATTTCAATTTTTATAATTTAAATTTGAGTTAAATCTATATGAATGTCCGTTAAAGGGTATGAAACACAAGGATGAATATAACCATAAACTTGATCAATTTCTCTAATTGTTACATTTGGGAGCATAAATATTTTACCGGAAACCAGTTTGGTTCTACATAATGCACATGCTCCTGAGCGACATCCATTATTTATGGTTATCCCTAAATCCTTTTCCCTTTCAAGGCTATTTAATATCGGTTCAACACTTAATGCTTCAATTATTTCTCTAATCTTCTTTCCCTGATGAATAAAATCTATTGTGATTTTTATAGAATTTGAAGCTGTAATCTCTTTTGGCCAACCAACTATCCCTGTAACATCATCAGGAACACCGTAAGATTCATAACTAACGCGATGTCTAGGGACTCCTAACTCTTTCATTTGTTCTTTTATAAAGGTATACATCGCTCTATTTCCAACTATATAAAAGAATTTGTTTTCAATTGATTTTATCTCATCTAAAATCTTATCCTTTGTAATAAATCCACAAGCACCATTCCAACTTGGTTTTGGTTCTGAAAGTATATAATGAATTTTGATATTAGGGCGCCGTGTTTGTATATTTTCAAGTTCATCTCTAAATAATATATCTTCCTCGTTTAAACATCCAAAAAACAACCGAACATTCAGCTTTAAGTTTCGTTCAGTAATATCTCGCAAGATTGAAATGAATGGAGTAATCCCAGAACCTCCCGCTATAAAAACTAAATCTTTACCATGAAAAATACGATTGTAATATAATTCTCCAAGTGGTTCTGTAGCTTCTAAGATATCTCCAACTTTTAATTTATCAAGTAAATATATGCTAACAAATCCTCCCTCTTTTCTTTTTACACCTAACTCATAATATGCAAGTTGATTTGGTGATGAGACAAGTGAAAAAGGTCGAGAAGTCCTAACACCATTAATCTCCACTGTGATACCAATATATTGACCAGCTCTAAATGGTGCTAATGGTTTATTTGGCTTTGCTGAAATGAAACGAAATAATTTAGTATCATTAGATAGTTGTTTTATATCAGTAACTTGCAGAATTTGCTTTTCTGGATGAATTCTATCGCATAAGTTTTCCAATCCATCAAAGTACCATGGAATTGGTTCAATTTCGTCTCGCCACTTTTTTAATTTTTCAAGTTTTTGATATTTCTTAACATCATTCATAATCTCTTTTTCCATTATCTACCACCTCCCTTCTTTATCATCCCTTAAATACATTCCAGCGGCAATTCTTCCACTGAGAATGCTTGTAGAGAATCCACCACCAACATTTGTCCAAGCACCACTCTGATATAATCCTGGGATCGACCCTCGGCTTTTCAATCGAAGTGTTGGTCCATTTAAGAGATCTTGAGTATATCCATAGATGGCTCCTTCAATATTTTTTGAATAGCGATAATAAGTTAAGGGAGTGGCTCCCTCTGCTACTTCTATATACTCACGAATTTCTGGACAAAGGGTTTTTTCGACTAATTCAACCATTTTGTCAGTGATATAATCTTTAACTTTGAAATATTGATCGGGGGAGATTGATTGCCATAATTTGCCCATTTGTAATGTTGTTAGAACAAGTTGGGTTGTTCCAGGAGGAGATATATCTCCATAAATGTGATTATAGCATGCTGCTACCATATATTTAGGAGGCTCTAACTTTGTAAATGTTTCATATGCTTTATTTAAATTATCAGTTTCATTAATGAATGTTTCATGAGTATTCAATCCTAATTCTTTATAAGAAGCATTTAATCCTATATAAACTGAAAATGCAGATGGACCTATTTCTGGAGCATATATTTGTTTTTTGTAATTATCTGGAACGACATCCTTGGGAAGCATCTTCATTGTTGTACATATTGGATTAACATTTGAAATTACTGCACTGCATTCATAAATATCACCATTAAGAAGTTCAACACCACAAACTCTCCCTTTTTGAACTAGTATTCGGTTAACTAAAGCATTATACCTAATTTCACCTCCTAATTCTTCAAAAGCTTTAACAATAGCAGTTGTAAAAGCATGTGATCTTCCCATTGGAAAAGCAGCACCCCATTTTAAATAAGTAATCAACATAGCAATAAATGCATATGCATTTAATCTAGAAGGAGGTAGACCCAAATATCCCCATAATTGTGCAATAATTGCCATTAAGCGTTTATCAGTAAAGAATTTATCAAATACCTCTTGCAATGTAAGCCCAGAAACCCGTACAAGCCAAGGATGTTCTTTAAGAACTTCTGCAGGTGAATATTGACCTCTTCTTCTTACCATAAATTCAATACCATCTAATACTTTTTGACACATATCTATAAATTCCTCTATTCCCTTTTTCTCAGAGGGAAA
>JAEOTW010000149.1 GCA_016839655.1 Promethearchaeota archaeon
TCACCAAGAAAGAACAAAAAGTAATTGTTGTTGGCCTAAATAACGCAGGTAAGACAACAATATTGAGAAAATTTGGAGGAGAAATTGGGATAAAAGATCTTGCCAAATTACGTCCGACTAAAGGAGTCGAAAGACAAGAAATAATCACTTCTGATTTGGTTTTATTATTATGGGATTTTGGAGGTCAACAAGAATATAGGGATAATTACCTCAGAGAACCTGATAAATATTTTATAAACATCGATCTGATAATTTACGTAATTGATCTTCAGGATCCAGAAAAATATCTTGAAAGCATTGACTATTTTGAAAAAATCATTGATCTTATTGAAAAACTTGAAGAAGATCCTTACATATTAATATTTATTCATAAATACGACCCAGACATAAAAGAAAATCCAGAAATATTGTTGAATATAGAATATGTTAAAGATTTAATCAAAAAAATTTTTAGAGAAAAAAAACAGTTAGATTACGACATATATTTGAGTTCTATATATTCTTTGTTAACTAAAGGTCCAAAATTTTCAAGATATCTTAAGGAAACAATGAAAAAAACTGCTACATTATCAGATTATAAATTAGAGGGAATGGCATCTATTTTGGAATCCACATTAAATGGGATAATTCGATTATCTGAATTTGTAATGACAGAGATCAACAAAATAAATACAAAAATGGACAAGATTGAAGGAAAAAAACCTGTTCCAAAAAGTATTTCTAGTTCCTTACCGGCTCCAGAATACTCTTCAACTCCTCCATTTACTTCTGCTCCAAACAATAAACCCTTAAAACCACCTCCCCAAAGAAGAGGTAGTAACGCAAAAAAAGCAGTGCTTGACGAATTAAAAGAACTCCTTGAAAAGAAAGGACTAAAATCTTAAATCAGGTTATTAAGAATAAATAAGTTACCTTGAATCTCTTATAGAATAATTAGCTATCTTTCAGTATAACCCACAAATCCGGCAATTAATATCAGAATTCCACCTATTAAACTGGTGTATACGATCATAACTATACCTATAATAACACAAATAATCCAATTTAATTCTACGAATTTATGTGGAACAATAACACTTAATAGGATTATACAAGCCAAAACAATTGAAACTACAAGCAAAATTATCTGAGTGGCATCTAAATTCCTATTATCAAATCCTAAAATTCCATCAATAATTGCTATAACCGCACCTAATACAGCTAAAAGCTTCATTATATCTTCATTTTGCATACCAAAAACCTAAGTTCTTATAATTATACATGAATTTCTAATACTTTTTCATTTTTATAAATGTGATTGGAATAAATGTGTAATTTCTATAAAAAAACATGAAAAAGGAAATCTTAAATTTATTATGAATAATTATGCGATATTGATACGAACAATGTAGTTTATAAGAGTTTTAATATATTTATTGATTTTTTCTAAGAATTATAAATAATTATTCAAAATAATTAATGTAGAAATGAGCAATTATGAATGAATGTCAAAATTTAGAAAATTGTAATTTCTTCAAAATGTTTGAAAATGACCAAAGCAAGCATTTAGCATTGAAAGGATTTGTATTTATGTTTTGTAAGGGGAGAAAACAAAATGAATGTGTAAGAAAAAAAATTAGTCAAATATTAGGTGGCTCACAATTTGTACCTCCTAATATGTTGCCAAATGGATTCCCTATGGCGGGTACAAAAAAATTCAACTGGAGCGCAGAAGTGTTAAATTTAATATGATTTTTTTTTTAAATTTTAAAAATACAGGCAATTATAATTTAGAGTAAAGGTATAAAAGAAAGAATTTATGTTCCATTCATTATTTTTACTTTTGGAGCATATGCATCATGAACAGCATAGTTAGCAAAATTTATACTATAATGATTACGCCAATGTGATTTAACATCTTTTAGCATTGCTTCCATTATACCATCCTTGACTTTTCCTTCGGCACAAATTGTAGTTCCCATAGGTGTAGCTGTAATTTCGCCATCCTTTACAACAATCTGCCCATCTTTTATTGTGTAAGTTGCTAATGTAAATGCTTTTTCTATTGATTGACCGTCCATCTTTTTAGGATCCAAATTATAAATTGCAACATCACCAATTGCTCCAATACCTAGATGGCCTCTATCTGTCATTCCTAAGCATTTAGCAGTTCCTGCTCTTGAAATAGTACTTATCTCATATAATGTTAATTCTCGATCAATATCTTTTAATTCTGACTTTTCTACTGCCTTTTTAGAACATTGATTTTGAAGAACTTCATCTCTGGATTTTTTATCCATAAGCCATCTTATAATTTGGGGATAACTTGTAAATGGGCCTCCATTTGGATGATCTGTTGTCATGAATACTTGCCATGGGTTCTTAGTTAAGAGTACTAACTCTAATCCAACTGCCCATTGTACAGCATTTACAGCAACTTTAGGACTAAATTGATATGGGACGATTCCTGAACCCGATTCTCCCTCAACTTGACCATTTATCCACTTAATTCCCGGCTTTGCACCCCATGGTGACGTACCCCCGATATGATGGAGTGCGAATTCCCATGGTCCGTCCGCGGTCATTGTTGTAGTAGCTGCTTTACCAAAAATAACTTGTCCAGCATCAATAGTAACATGATCATGAGAGTTTAAATATTCAGCAATATCGGCGGCACCAGATTCAAAATCACCCCAATTTGTACCTCCATAGGAGTTAAATTGACAATGAGTTAAATGAAATGCTGAATTTCGTCCATCTTTTGGTTTAATCTTTTCGACAGTTTTAAAAGTTTCAAGTGTATGTTCCTTATTGCCAGGATGACCTAGATTATTAGCATGTACATGGATTGTATGAGGTAATTTGAGGATTTCATTAACTTTTGCAAGGCTTTCTATAATCTCTCGTGGAGTTACTTCAAAATGAAAGACATGATCATCTAAAGAATTTACATTTTTACCCCAGGTCCAGTTTTCAACTCCTCCGGGGTTTACAATTTTTACAGCATATCCTTTAACAGCTTTCAGGATCCATGCAATATATGCAGCTAACTTCTCGTAATTCTTCTGTTTGACATATTCCATAACAAACCAATTATTCCCAAAAAGAGGAAAAGCCGCTTTATCAATAATTGGAATATCCAAAAATTCTTCATGGGTATGGCGTGCTTTTAAAAGAGGCATCGCTGGTTCAACAACAGTTGTATATCCAAGCCGTGCATATCGATATCCTGTTGCCCAAGTAGAGGGTACAGACCATCCTGTACCACTTCGTGTTAACTTGGTTTTTTTCTCATTAAATTCTTCAAGTTTATCCTCCGGACGGAAAGCTCTTCCAGCATTTACTTTAGTCCCTGCAATATGAGAATGAATATCAACACCTCCAGGCATAATAACCATTCCTGAGGCATCAATTACTTTAGCATCACCATTGACTTTATCTACAATTAATCCATCCTTGATATGGATTTCTTTCTTTTCACCATCGATTTCATTTAAAGGGTCATAAACTAATCCGTTTTTAATTATTAAATCTTTCATTTTAAAGTTCTCTATTAATTTGCTTTATTCAATATGAATTATATTAACAATAATCTGGTACAAATCCAATATTTTAAAGAATCTATTATTTTTATAAAGATTTATTATAAATTGTAACCAAATTAATAAAAACCGTTTTAACGTATTTCTGACTGTTATGTACAATTCATTTGCTAAAGACTAGACTTAAATAGTAGTTCTTTTTTCATTACATTGTTTTAATTAATAAGAAAGTAGGGTTGGTAGTACTCTAAAAATAATAATTTTCAGACATATCTTAGAAGTATCCGGGTATTTCTCTATGATAAAGATTTTTGTCGTCGACGATGATCAATCTCTTCAGAGGCTTTATAGTTTAATCTTAAGAGAAGAGGGTTTTGAGATTATTGGGACTGCTATCAACGGAAAAGATGCTTTAGAGAAGTATCATAAATTAGAAGTAAAGCCAGACATTATTCTAATGGACCATCGTATGCCAATAAAAAA
>JAEOTW010000150.1 GCA_016839655.1 Promethearchaeota archaeon
AGGCATTAATGTACAATAAAATAGCGCTTCCCAACTTCAAAGAAAATAATAATAAACATTGGTATTCAGCCACTCTTAATAATATGAGTGAAGTTTATATTGAACTTGGAGATTTTGATAGTGCGTTTTTATATATCAAACAAGCTTTAGAGCTGGCAAAGGAAAACTTGAATAATTGGCAATTAGGCTCTTTATTTGGTACTATAATTGAGGTCCTCTTTAATATGGGTGATTTCGAGCAAGCTCATATGTATTTAGAACAACTGGAAGACTTAAATAAAATTGATGATACCAAAAGGATAGAGAGAATATATAAATATTCTAAAGCTATACTGCTCAAAACAAGTCCAAGGATAAGGAACCGAGCAAAAGCAGAAAAGTTATTCTATCAATTAATTAAAGAAGAAACAGATATCAGCGATACAACAATTCAATCTTATCTACATCTCTGTGAATTACTTCTAGATGAAATGCAATCCACTCAAGAATTGGAAATATTAGAGGAGATTAATCCACTTATTAATCAATTATCGAATATCGCTGAAGAATCAAGTTCTTTTTGGACGTTATCTGAAACATACATCTTGCAAGCAAAATTAGCAGTATTAACTTTAGATCTCACTGAAGCTAGAAGATTATTAAACAAAGCCCAGATGATAGCTGAAGAACATGAAATGCATCGTTTAGCAACTAAAGTTTCAATTGAACACGATTTTTTACTTAAAAAAATGAATACATTAGAAAAATTAGATAAATCTAACCTTACTTTAAAAGAACGATTTGAGTTAGCCAAAATAAACGAACAAATGGCACATATGCTTAAAAAACAACCAATGGAAATTCCAAAGGCATCAGAAGAAGATCCTGTAACAATTTTAATAATAAATGAAGATGGTACTCCGTTATTTTCTCACTCTTTTATCGAAGATAAAGCATTTGAATCTCATTTTTTTAGTGGTTTTTTAACGACTCTAGATTATTTTATGAAGAAAACCTTTTCTGAAAGTCTTGATCGATTTATTTTTGGGAATTATACTCTCCTTCTGAAATCTGTGGCACCGTTTTTTATCTGTTACATATTCAGTGGGGATTCTTATTATGCCCTTCAGAGGTTACAATATTTTATTGAAAATGTTCAAAAAAAAGGAGTATGGCGAAGTTTGATTAACCTTTTTCAAACACACCGATATATTAACTTGACAGATATCCCCTTACTTGAATCCTTAATAACTGAAATTTTTGTGACTAAAAGCATTGTATTTAGTGAAATATAATTTCTAGTTTCGTATATGATTAGAAGTAATATTACTAGCTTGATAGAATGTGTAATACCTATAAATCTAATTTAACTATCTCTATTTTAGAAAGCTTCCATAAAAAAGCGATAGTTCCAAGGAAGTATCGGAAGCCTAATATTAAATGTAACTCTACCTCAACATTCTTTAGATCATCATAAAGATGATAAATTGAAAGAAAAAACAAAAAATAAGAGTTGATCAATATTAAAAGAACAAAATTATATCCGAAAGTGATTTTGGTACTAGTAATGTCCTTATTCCTAGTCAACATCGTATCATCTGTAAAAGCTACAGAATCTGAACCTAGTAGAATTTTTATTCTGGCATTAGGGGATGACCAAGACATTCCTGGAGCTAAAACTCTAGTCGTAGGAGCGATTGAATTCAGCGGTGAACCTTCCGGATGTGTATATTTCCAAACAAAAATCTATGATGAATCAGGTGAGAAAATTTATACAATAAAGGGAATGCTCAAAGATGGGGCTGTCCAGCTAATTCCATATCACTACTGCCCTGTGCGGAACATCTATTGGACTAACATTTGGGTTGTTATGGGCGAAGGAATGGTTAAAACTACAAATATAGTTATCGAAAATTTTGAATATCGAGGGAATATAATAACCTTGCCCAATACAGGGGGTAAATATGTCCCGGCAACCATTGCTATGATGATAAACCCTACTGGTGAATATGTTACCCTTGATGGTGATGGAGGAGTTTGGGAGGGCGGAGGGTGGGCTTTTGCTGGAATCCCTTATACTCTCGGCGGTGTATCCTTCTTGAAAATATACAAGGAAATATAATTTCATAAAATCCTATCAAGCGTAGAAATTAAGATTTAAATTCTTACACCTTTTTTTTTAATTTACTCTTTCAATATTTCTATTTTTTTTATTTTTGAATTAGGGGAATTTTTATCAAAATAACACATTTAACTAAACTTTTTTATTAAACTATATCTAATTTAACATTGAAAAGAACATTAAATTTAATAATTCCTTTTGAAATTCAATGTCTAATTCTCACAAATTTGGGTTTAAAATCGTTGTTATAGGTGATGGTGGTGTTGGAAAAACATCTCTAATTACAAAATTCACTCACGGTACTTTCGAGAGAGATTACATTCAAACAGTAGGAGCCCAATTTTCAAG
>JAEOTW010000151.1 GCA_016839655.1 Promethearchaeota archaeon
AATAAAGCTAAAGCTATGGTTGATCAAGCCATTTCAGAATTTGGAAAATTAGATATTCTTGTTAATAATGCGGGTATTTTACGCGATAGAATGCTCTTCAATATGTCAGAGCAAGAATTTGATGATGTAATAGCAGTGCATTTAAAAGGTACATTTAACATGACTCGCCATGCTGCTGCCTACTTTAGAGAAAAAGGAAAAGCTAATGAAGCTTTGGGAAACTTTGGAAGAGTAATTAATACCGCATCTGATGCAGGTTTAACGGGGAACGTTGGACAAACTAATTATGGAGCTGCAAAAGCAGGTATCGCTGCTTTCACTATGAACGCTTCAGCAGAATTAAAAAAATATGCTACAGTCAATTGTATTGTTCCATTAGCACGAACTCGTTTAACTACAGATGCTACTCCGCAAATGGTTGAAATAATGAATAAACTCGATGAAACTGGACTTGATGTTTTCAATCCGACTAATGTAGCACCAATGGTTGTATTTTTAGCATCAGACAAGGCTAAAAAGATTAATGGAGAGGTATTTAGAGTCGTAGCTGATCGTGTTATGCTATTCCAAGGATGGCATACTGTTAACCAAATTAAAAATGATCATAAACCCTTTACGCCCCAATTAATTGCCGAAAAGATAAGAGAATTAATGAAGGGCGCACCAAAAAAAGAAAATTTATATGCTCTTCTTGGCGATTTGGTTAAGATGTAATTTAATTTTAATCCTATTTTTTTCTTTATTTTTTTTTAATCATAATATAATGTTAAGAGAGTTACTCTAACTTATCTGCAATTTCTTTGAAAATATGATAAATTATTATGATTATTTTATCAAAAACTTCTTCAGACATATCAGCACTATTAGTCTTTAACTTATTTAAAAGATAATCTAATTTATTTAGAGCAGCATTAAGATATGAGATATCATCTTTATTATTTGCTCTTTTAACTCGTGTTTTTAAAAATATTATCTCACTTATAAGCATATTAACTAATTTTTCTTTTCTTGATTCAACAAACACATTATATGGAAATAAGATTGTTTTGCTCATTTTTTAACCTCAGAATTAATTTTATTCTTAGTTATTAAGAGAATAGCACTGAATTAATTTCTTTTAGAGTCCAATTATTGAGTTCTATTGTTTTATTCAAAAAAAAGTGTAACTGACTCTAAATCATATAAGAAATAAAATAATTATTATAACAGTAATTTTAATAATTTATTTGTCAATTAAATCTTCAAAAAATTCATCGCCATAAGGTTCTTCTTTCTTCTCTTTTTTCTCTTCTTCTTTCAATTCTTTATGCATAAAACGAGCACCAATTATCATCGCAACAACAAGTCCAATAACTAATCCATATATAGATCTCTCCAAGAAATAATAGAAGAAGAATTCAACAGTAATTGTTTGTATGTATAGAATTGCATCGACAAGAGTAGTAGAAAGTGCTGAAATCAATCCACCAATAACTACCGTGATAACATTAATTTTTGTAATCGATTGTTCTTCTTTTCGATATTTTGTGGTATAAATTACACCACCTATTGCTCCAATTAAAAATTGATAATCAACAAAAGCATAGAGCCCAAGTAAAAATCCAAGAATGTCAAAAAAATAATAAATTAAACGGATTGTACTATATATAAAAAAAGTAAGAGATACAAAAACAACTATCCCAAATTTTAAGTTATTTTCTTTGGCATAATCAGAATTGAGAGAAATATTATTCACCAAGTTAAGTTTTAAGGAAATAAAATGATCAAATTTTTTTTAAAGAGTTAAAAATTTAAAAAAACAATAATATAAGAAAGTTGCTATTATTTTAGTTATTTGTTCG
The DNA here is from genome assembly GCA_016839655.1 of Promethearchaeota archaeon. Next base: position 1,842 of record JAEOTW010000151.1, read on the forward strand.
CACCTGGTATATTTTTCCCTTTTGTAATGGCTTTTTTTACAACTTTTTTTGCTAAATCAACAGGATCAGCCAAGCTTTTTAGCCCTTCTCCAGCAGCTTGAGCAGCAGAACCTAATACATCACTAGTAATACTACCTCCACCTGCAATTTCTTGGGCTATGATACCTACAGCGGGAGTTAAGACAGCTGATACAATGGTAGTTACTGCCGCGACAGCAATTACTTTCGCGATTTTTTTGGCAATTGGACCAGCTTCTCGTCCTTTTAATTTCTCATCATCTTCAACGGCTTCTAATGATCGTTCAAGACCTTTTATTAATTTATTCAATGCGTCTTCTTTCTTTTCTTTCTTTCCTTCTATATAAATACCGTCCTTATAAGCAGATTCTAAGAATTTTGTCAATGATTTATACTTTTGAACTCTTTTATATCCATTCCAATCATCCTCTTTGAAGCTAGTTAAAATCGTATTACATGGCTTTCCTATATTTACTTCATAAACATAAATTTTGGGTTCTTTTTTATCACTTAAATACACAGCTTCATAAATAAAATCGCCTAGTTCCTTTTTCTGTCCAATTAATATTCTAAAATTAATACTGTCAGTTTTGCCGATTAAACCTTTAGAGAATTTGGCTAAAGCTACTTTCCCCTTTTTTGCTTTTTCTTCTTCTTCCATAACAGTATCAGAACGCTTTTCTTCGAAGAAATCACTAAGCGCATCGAATGCGTCTTTAAATATATTCTTGGCTTTATCTACTTCTTTTCCCATAAAATCCACTCCTATATGGATAATAGTTTAGACGAATTTAGTTACAATAAATATTAAAACTAAAATATTTATGTTTATGTCTTTTTATACCTTAGGGCTCCTAATTCATGGCACTCCAAAAGACACGTAAGTTGGGCAAAAAAGAGGTTTTTTCAGGTTAGGAAATTTAAGATTTAGCTTGAGCTCTTTAATCATTGTTACATTAGCCTTGATTTTTAAGAAATTCATCCCCTTAAACGCTCTATTTAAATCTTTATCTTTTAAAGGTGATAAATACATTAAAACAGCTAACGATCTCCTCGTTGCAGCTTTCATAATTTTGTCTAATAGATAAATATATCCAAGGATTAGATTTTTAGAATTATCATACATACTTTTTTCTAGAAATATTTCATGGACTAGCCCTATTCTTATCTTTATACCAAATTTAAAAGAATAAATATTCTGTTGGGTGAATATAGACCCTCCTATTATCTTTCCATTTTTTCTAATAAATATGTAAGTTGGTTTTTGCTGTGCAGCTGGAATTTTTATTCTTGCCCATAAAAATTTTCTTTTATTATATCCTGGATATCCTTCATAATATTTTGGATTGATCTTATTTATTGCTTTCATGTATTCAAGGTGTTTCTTATTATGGTTAATTTCATATGAAAAATCTTTAAAAAAGGGATAAAATTTTAGTTTTATTCTATTTAATAATCGAGGTATATATGAAAGAGCAAAAAAAACCGGAAAAAAGAGAGCAAGTGCATACACATTCTTAATAAGCTGTATTATATTTGGAAATTGTATAAAAAGAGCTCCAAGATCAACATCAAAATACCCTAATTTTTGATAAATCTTCTTTCTTGCAAAACCCCTCAATCCTGCTGAAAGTATTGAAAAATCGCATTTTTTCTGTTTCATATATTCAATTGACATTTCCATTAATTTTGTTGCGATTCCTCTATTTGTGTAATCTGGAAGAGTTGAAACATCATTAATATCACCCATTAAATACATATTCTTACCAATAGGTACCGTCTCTATTAAATTAACAATTACAACACCTACAATCTTTTTTTTATCGAGATCTTCAGCAATTTGACACATCTCGGGTTCAAATCCTGGAGATTTAACATATCTCCAGTACCAATTATTTGGAGTTCTTACAAACCCACTACCATTCTGTTGGAAAGCTAAGTTAAATAAATCAGCTAACTGCTTTTCATCGCCTTTCCGATAATGTCGGAATATTATATTATTCATTAGATTTTTTTTGGTTGTTTTTTATTTTTATGATAATAAATTAGGAAAAATTAGCTTTTTTAAGCAAGATTCCTATACTTAAATATAATTAAAACTTACATAATAATTAAAGAATTAATATTCTCAATAACACAAAACTAAATTGAGTTAAATGAGTGAAAGAATAACTGAAATTCTCGATAGTTTAAAGGCGATAAAAGGGGTTCACGGTGCAGCCCTAATTGAGAAATTTGGATTAATAAAAGGAAGTGCTCTACCTGGTTGGGTTGATCCAGAAGCTGTTGCCGCTATGGTTACATTAATTTTGAAAGCTAGCCAGAGAGCAACTAAAGAACTGGAGCAAGGTCAATTTTTCAGTGCTATTATAGAATCTGAAAAAGGAAAAATCCTTTTTAGCGAAATTAAAGGAAATATTTTGTCTATCATTACAACGCGTGAAGCAAAATTAGGTATAATAAACTTAAAATTAGATGCTGCGAGTTCAGCTCTAGAAGCATTGATATAATTTTTTATTCTTTTTTTAACAAACTATATTTTAGTGGGATTAGTTTCATTTCTAAATTCATTCCCTAAGATTTAAATTATAATCAAAACAATTATTTTATAATAAAATTTGAAGGTGACCAGTATAGTAATTATAAATTCTGAAGGCAAAATTAATGACAATTATTATCTTATAGATGGAATGACTATGGGAATGCAGAAATTTCTTTCAATTTATATTATTGAACATGGTGGAATGCGTTTGATGATTGATGTAGGAGAAACAATAAAATCCCGTAAAATCATAAAAAAGATTAAAGATTTAGGGCTATATCCTATTGATAAAATCATTTTAACTCATTCTCATTGGGATCATGCCCAAGGTTTATCTAAATTAATTAATTCAATGAAAGAGAGTGAAGTTGAAGTTTTAGCCGCAAAAAATGCTGTAGAAAATTTAAAACATCCAGAAAAAATGGTAAATGGATTTGAAGGATTTGCTGATACAACATATGCCTTTGAAGGAGAGATTACTCCTTTAAAAGAAGGTGATATTATTGATATAAATGGATTGGAATTAGAAATTGTTAATTTTTTCGGGCACACCATGGATTCTATTGGGATCATTGACAAAGTAAATAAAAATATATTTGTAGGGGACGCAGTTTTAATGAGATTAGACCAAGATGCTTTTTTTGTGCCTCTTATGCCACCCGATTTTCATGAAGAAGAACTTCTGAAAACATTTGATAAATTACGAAATATGAAGGATGAGTTAAACTCTATCTCTTTAACTCATTTTGGACTATGGAAAGATAATCATTGTAAACAAGTATTAGATGAGATGGAAGATCTATATTTTAAGGTCAAGAATTCACTAATTGAATGGTATAACGAAGATCCATCAATTGAGTCTATAACAACAAAATATTTTAGAACCTTCACACCTAATTCTAAAATTTGGAATGAGAAGCTATTTGAAGCACTTATTGTTATGATGATAAACGGTTTAAAGTGGAGTGGATTTATAAAAGTATAGACTGCTTTATATTAATCAATAATTTTTTTTTAATCAATAATATCTTGTTCTTTAAGAATGTCAATTAGTATTTTCCTGGCTATATGCGGATCTGCTTGGCCCCTTGTTTTAGCCATAATTCTTCCGATTAAAGCTTCTATTGCTTTAGGATTTCCACGACAATCATTCACAATCTTGTCATTCTCTCCAATAACTTCCATACTACACGTCTCAAGGAATTTTACATCAGAAATTCTTTTTTTCCCTTTCTTTTCAAGTATCTCAGAGATTGAAAAACCCTCCATCATATCATCTATAAATGTTTTAGCAATTTTGGATGTGATTTTACCATCATTTACATACCTGATTAAATCGACAATTTGGTGAGGGTGAAGTTTTGAATCTTTTATTATTTTATTTTGTTCATTTAACCATCTTAATATATCATTCATCAACCAATTGCAGTACTGCTTGTATTCATTAGGTCCAAATGAAGCGTCTGAATTTACTCCGTCTTCATAAAAATCAGCAATATCTTTATCTAGAACTAAATTATCTGAATCAAATTCTGATAAATTATAATCCCTCTGAAGTCTTCTTGATCTCTCACTAGGCATTTCTGGCAATTCATCCTTAACTTTTTGAATGAAAATATCATCAATTTCTATTGGAACTAAATCCTGCTCTGGAAAATACCTATAATCGGCCTCAAATTCTTTTGTTCTTAGTGAAATTGTGATTCTTCTTTTATCATCCCAATGCCTTGTTTCTTGTATTAAGGTTTTTCCTCTTTTTATAAGATTTTTCTGTCTGATAATTTCATGCCTTAACGCTCTTTCTACTTCTTTAAAACTATTAATGTTCTTTACTTCACTCCGTTCATATCCTTTCAGTGATATATTTGCGTCAACTCTAACTGAACCTTCAAGATCGAGATTTGATATTCCCGAATACTGAACAATCGATTTAAGCTTTTTTAAAAATTCACGTGCTTCTTCTGGTGAACTTAATACTGGCTCAGTAACAATCTCAATTAATGAAACCCCTGATCGATTATAATCTACCAATGTATATGGAGACGTTGCGATACTTCCTTTATGAACAAGTCTTGCGGGATCTTCTTCTAAATGAATTCGATTCAGTATTATTTCCTTTTTATGCGAATTTAATTTAATTGCAAGGTTCCCTTTATCTGCAAAAGCTTTCCCTCCCGCTTTATTATACTGGCTAATTTGAAAACCTTTAGCTAAGTCTACATAGAAATATTGTTTTCTAAAGAACCAAAACTCTTGATTTATTTTACAATTTAATGCTATTGCTAATCTTGTTGCAAATTCTATAGCTTTCTTATTCATTACTGGAAGTGAACCTGGTAAGCCTAAACAAATAGGACATACATACGAATTAGCTTCTGTACCACGATATTCATTACTACAGCTACAAAAAAGTTTTGTTTTAAGATTTGTTAATTGAATATGGACTTCTAATCCAATTATCACATCATTATCTTGAATATTCAAATCATTTACCTCCTCTTGTCACAGGAGCGATTTTTCGATAAATGTTAAGTTCTTGTTCTAATTGATACCCAATATTAAGAATTCCTTTCTCATCAAAATAATCTCCAATAATTTGAAAACCTATGGGTAAATTATGACTATCAAAGCCACATGGAATAGATAATGCTGGGATACCTGCTAGGTTAACTGGACAGGTTAAAATATCTGCTATATACATCTGTAAAGGATCATCAATAAATTCTCCAACTTGAAAGGCTGTGGAAGGCATAGTTGGACATACAATAGCGTCACATTTTTTAAATGCCTTAACAAAATCATTCTTTATTAAAGACCTAACTTTAAGAGCTTTTATATAGAACATATCATAATATCCCGCAGATAAAGCATATGTTCCTAAAAAAATTCTCCTTCGTACTTCTGGTCCAAATCTTTCCCCTCTTGTTCTACTGAAAACATCATAGATATCGCCAGAAAGATTATCGCTTATATTACCATATCTTAAACCATCATATCTGGCTAAATTTGAGCTAGCTTCACTCATGCATAATAAATAATAAGTGGCTACAGTATATTCGAGATGTGGGATTGATATGTCTAAGATATTTGTCCCCAAGCTCTCTAATTTAGTAATAGCTTTTCTTACAGCACTCTCTACTTCCTTATTAACTCCTTCTCCAAAAAATTCTTTAGGTATACCCAATATCTTTTTATCGATTGGTTTATTTAATTCTTCGGTATATTTATCAACTTTCATATCAATTGAGGTAGAGTCGAGTGGATCTTTTCCTGATATAATTTCAAGCATTAATGCTGAATCGTAAACACATTTAGTAATTGGGCCAATCTGATCTAATGAATTTGCGAATGCTATCAATCCATATCTAGAAACTCTACCATATGTAGGCTTCAATCCAACATTTCCACAAAACGCAGCAGGACATCGAATGCTACCCCCAGTATCACTTCCCAATGCTAATATTGCTTGGCCTGATGCAATACTAGCTGCAGAACCACCACTTGATCCTCCAGGAACTCGAGAAATATCCCATGGATTATAAGAAGGTCCATAGCAGCTATTCTCTGTAGAACTTCCCATTGCAAATTCATCCATATTAGTATTCCCTATATGAATTGCTCCTTCTTTTTCAATTAAGCGCTCAATTACAAATGCATTATAGGGAGGATGAAATCCTTGTAATATTTTTGAGGCACAGGTTGTTAGAAAATCCTTTACGCATATTAGATCCTTATTTGCTAAAGGTAATCCATATAACTTGCCAATTTTATTACCTTTTTTTAAATCATTATCGAGTGATTTTGCTTTTTCCAAAGCTTTTTCCTTGGAAAAATTAACAAATGAATGTAAAATATGCTCAGTTTCATCTATTCTCTCAAAAAAAGTTTCAATTAATTCTAGAATTGAAACTTCTTTGTTTCTAATCTTTTCAATTAATTCATATGCCATGAATTCATAGAGCTTCATAAAAACCGAGCAAAATTGTGAATTTATTATTAAGAAATCATTGTTAATTTCTTAAATCAATTAAAAACGTGATTTCTAAAAAATTTCACTAAAATTATCATATATTTATCGAAATATTAAGAATAAAAACCGTAAAATTTTTATTCTCTTTCTTAGGGCGCCTTTCTCAAGAGAGTACGTGGGAATGGTATGGCATCTTTTATGTTATCTATTCCACAAAGCCACATAACGACTCTTTCAACACCTACTCCATAACCTGAATGAGGAACACTCCCATAACGTCTTAGTTGAAAATACCAATCATAATTTTTTGGGTCTTCTCCGTCGTTTTCTAATCTTTTTATCATGTCATCAACTAATAAGCTTCTTTCTGACCCTCCAACAATTTCACAATACCCTTCAGGTGCTAACATATCAAAACATAATGCTTCTTTAGGATTTTCATTACTTGGTGGTTTATAAAAACCCATAATTTCCGTTGGATAATGCGTAACCACAACCGGAACCTTAAAATGATCTGCTATTTTTGCCTCTTCGATAGTCCTTAAATCCTTACCCCAAGGAACATTCATTTTATATTTTGTATTAAGAATTTCTAAAGCTTCGGAATATTTTATAGTAGGATATTCAGCTTCTGCATAATTCTCTAACAAACTAATATCTCTCTCTAAAATTTCTAGCTCTTTTTTATTATTTTTCAATACTTGTTTCACAATAAACCTAATTTCATCTTTAGCGACTTCAGTAACTTCATCAAGACGCATCCAGGCAGCTTCCATTTCTGCCATCCAAAATTCTGCTAAATGTCTCGAAGTTTTTGATTTTTCCGCTCTGAATGTTGGGCTCATATTATAAATTTTTCCTAATGAAAAAATACCTGCTTCAGCATATAATTGCCATGTTTGACTAAGATATGTTATATCATCAAAATATTTTACCTCAAATAAAGTAGCTCCGCCTTCAGATTGGCTAGGTTGGAAAATAGGGGCATCAAATTCATAATAACCATTACTTCTAAAAAATTCATGTATAGCTCCAACAACGGTATGTCGGATTTTTAAAATAGCATTTAATTTTCTCGATCTTAACCATAAGTGTCTATTATCATATAAAAGTTCAGGCGATTGATGCTCTGTAATTGGAAATGGTTCAGAAATTTGAACGATTTCTAAATCTGACACAGAAACTTCATAACCAGTCGGAGCTCTCTCATCCTTCTTTAAATTCCCTGTAACTCTAACCGAAGATTCAATTGTTAACTTTTCAGCTTTTTCAAAGATCTCTGGATTTTTTACTTTAGAAAATACACACTGAATTATATCTGATTCATCTCTTAATACTATGAATACAAATTTGTTAGATTTTCTTTCTCTATAAATCCAACCTCTTAAATTTACTATTTCAGAACCTTTTTTAAGGGCTTCCGCAATTGTTGTATGTTTTGATTGCTTCATGATTAAATAAACGACTAATTATGTGACATTGCATTATATTTTTAAAGATTATATCTATTTAAATAAGAGATTTCTAAAAAATTTGACTGAATTATTAAATAGTACAGATTAAATGATTGAAGGATTTCTCTTCACATTTAAGGGTATTTTTATAAGCCTCTAAAATTTAACC
>JAEOTW010000377.1 GCA_016839655.1 Promethearchaeota archaeon
AGAACGTTGCATTACACAGTTATTTTGGCAATGTTTTATTCCAAATGTGTGGCCAATCTCGTGTTTTGCTTCTTTTAACACTCTTTCGTTAAATTTTTCTTTAGATTCTATTTTTCTAAAAACACTTCCTGAATCATTATAGAAGCTTTCTCTAAGGCGTGTTAAGGAGATAATGGAGGCAGACGAACCTCTTTTTGCTAATCCAAATATAAAATCATAATTTTTGGAATAAATATCTTTGTCTAATATCCCTAAAATTCTGAAATATTTCTTATTTTTGGCTTTTTCAATTAAAATATTTAATAATTTTGATGCTCTATATTGTCTTCTAGATGTATCAAAACTTTTTTTTCTCAATTTTATTCTTTCTCGAAGTATCTCAACATTAATATTGAATTCATCAAACTCCGTCTCGAGATTCTTCCTTAAATCACGAATTTTGGGCTGGTCTACCTTACCAATCTTTATTAGATGTATCGTTTTATCCATTTTAAATTGACAGCATATTTGTCGACACTAACTATTAAATAAATTAGTAACTTCTAAATTATTCGTAACGAAAAATTTTACTTTCATAAATTAGATTTTTGCTATAAACCTAAGGGATGAGTTGTTATTGGCAAGGATTAATAGCATCTTAGAAAAGTCTGCTGAAAAGTATGAATTTCTAATTAATAATATTTTAGATGTTATAGTTGAAGTAGATTTAGATGGTTTTTTCTCTTACGTTAGCCATAGAGTTTACGATATATTTGGATACCACCCTGAAGAATTAATTGGAAATCAATTTTTCAATTATATTCACCCAGATGATATGGAGGTTATATTTAAAAACTTTCAAGAGGCTATTAAAGGAGAGGGGTCAGTAGCACTAGAATATAGGATAAAACATAAAGAAGGCCATTATATTACAGTATTTGCTAGAGGATCTTTAACTAAAGTTGACGACAACCTAAAACTAGTAGGAGTATTAAGAGATATTACCCAGAAGGAATCCGCGAAATTTAAATTGGAAAAAGAAAAAGAAAGAGCACAATTGTATTTGGACACAGTAGGAGTTATGGTTGTTGCTCTGAATAAATATGGTGAAATTACGTTGATAAATCGAAAAGGGTGTGATGTTCTGGGATATACAGAAGAAGAATTGATAGGTAAGAATTGGTTCTTAGCTTGTCTTCCAGATTCGATTAAAAACGAAGTTTTTGAAGTTTTTCAGAAATTAATGCAAAGTGAGATTGAAGCCACTGAATTCTATGAAAATCCTGTGATAACAAAAAATTCTAAAGAAAAGATAATCGCATGGCATAATACTATTTTAACAGATGACGAGGGTAATATCATCGGAACGCTAAGTTCAGGAGAGGATATTACTGATCGCAAAAAAGCTGAGAAACTTTTAAAGCAATCAGAAGAAAAATACCGTATGATTTTTACTGGAGCAAGTGATCCGATTGCTATAATGGATAAAGGGAAATTTATTGATTGTAATGATTTAGCTGTAAAGGTATTTGGATATGACTATAAAGATGAAATTATTGGAAAACCTCCTTGGGATTTATCCCCTCAAAAACAACCAGATGGTAGAGAATCTATTGAGAAAGCAAATGAGCTTATTAATAATGCTTTAAAAGGAGAATCTCAAAGATTTTACTGGAAACATCTTAAAAAGGATGAAACCTTATTTGATGCTGAAATTTCATTAAGCAGTTTCAAATTGGAAAATAAGGATTATATCATGGCAATAATAAGAGACATAACTGAAAGAAAAAAAGCAGAACGAGAACTGAGAGAAATAAGTCGATTAAAAACGGAATTACTTGAAAGAACTTCTCATGAATTAAAAACCCCTCTCATTTCAATTAAGGGATTTACCAATTTATTATTAGAATTGCATAAAGACAAGTTCGATGATGATGTTTATTCAATTCTAGGTGAGATTGTACAAGGTACTGAACGTCTTGAAACAATCATCAATAAACTTTTAGAAACTTCTTTATTGGAATCAGGTAAGGTACAATTTGAACCAAATGAGGAAGACTTATCCTTTTTAATACGGTTTTGTGTAAAAAACTTACAAGGCTTAGCAAACACTA
>JAEOTW010000152.1 GCA_016839655.1 Promethearchaeota archaeon
AAAACGTTTTATTTTGAGTTTGATGGAGATTCAACTATTTCTGCTCCTACAATTATTTATGTTCCAAAAATTCAATTTCCTGAAGGTTACAAAATTGAGATATCTGAAGGAGAATTAAAAAAAAGTGAAGATGAGCAATTAATTTTCATCAATATAAGGAAAGATGGAATTCACAGCATCAAGATTGCTTGAAATCAATAAATTCCTTTTTCTATTTAAATTCTTTAAATTGAGATAGATATTTAAATAAAAAGCTTATATATTTCAAGATATCATTAATTATATACGAAAATACAAATATAATGAACATTTAAATTGGTAAAAATCCAATAATTAAATAAAAAAAGGAGTTTGATTTGGTAAAGCATATTGGAATTGTAGGTTGTAGTGCAGAAGGAGCGGCTTTATGTTATAAAACAATTTGTATAGAAGCTCAAGATAAATTATTTAAATATAGGCATCCTGAAATAACGATGCACACACCGCCTCTTTCTGATTATATGCAGCATATTTGGAATGGAAATTGGGAAGGTGTTGCAGAATTAATGCTTAAATCCGCTCAGATTGTCGCAAAAGCTGGAGCTGATTTTGTTATTTGTCCAGATAATACGATACACCAAGCTTATGATTTGATGATATCTAAATCACCCATCCCATGGTTACATATTGCAGAAGTTGTAGGAGAAAAAGCTAAACAAAAAAAGTTTAAGCATCTAGGAATTTTAGGTACAAAATACCTCATGAATTCTCCAGTTTATCAGGAAGCACTTAAAAAATTTAAAATAACATCTGAAATTCCAATAGTTTCTGATCAAGATAAAGTTGATAAAGTTATTTTTGAAGAATTAGTGAATGGTATATTTTCAGAGGAATCTAGAAAAGAATTTAATAAGATCATTCAAAAATTAGCTAAAAATAATTGTGATGCTGTTGTTCTTGGATGTACAGAAATACCTTTGCTTATTGACCCAAATGATTGTCCTTTACCTACTTTAGACTCTACTAGATTGTTAGCAAGAGCAGCAATTAATAAAGCGTTAGAATAGTACAAATAGCATTTTTTTTATTCATAGGAGTAAAATTAGTTTTATAAAAATTGGTTTTTGAAAGTCTATTGAAGTATTTAATTAATTTAATCTCCTTGAATTTGTACATAGACTCTGCGATTTCTGGGGCCATCATACTCAACAAACATTATTCCTTGCCAAGTTCCTAGCATTAATCTCTTATTGTGGATTAAAATATCAACCGAATGACCTGTCAATGAACATTTAAGGTGAGCATCAGAATTACCTTCACCATGCTTATAGGAGTATCCTAATCCTCCACCCTTTGGGATAAGTCTACTTAAATAATTACTGATATCTTTAATAACAGAAGGATCTGCATTTTCATTAATAGTCACTCCTGCTGTAGTATGTGGTATAAATACTCGACATACCCCTTCCTTTACATTATACTTCCTAACTATACTATTTATTTTATTAGTAATATCAATTAAAATTTCCCGTTCTGTAGTGTTAACTCTAATTTCTTCAAATCTTATCATTTTGTCATCAAAATAAATAATTTTAAAGTACTTAAAACAATTTCTTATTCATCAAAATTTCCATGTTTCCCCTTTCCTTGCGTAAATTCCTTACTACCTTCTAGAAATTCACCCTGTTTTAAAGTATTTAAACCATATTCAAATTCTTTTGATATTGCACTCTCTAAATTCAAACCAAATTGACCATAAGTAGATAAACGATCGTTTCTCATGCAATATTTTGGAAATTTAGCTATAATTCTCCCCAACTTTTCTGCTTCCTCCCTTGATTTACCATCCTCAACAATTCGATTAGCAAGACCCCATGAATATGCTTCATCAGCAGTTACAGGACGTCCAGTAAGAATCATATCTATGGCTCTACTTAAACCGATGAGTCGAGGTAAACGAACTGTTCCCCCGTCAATTAAGGGTACACCAAATCTACGACAAAACACACCAAATATAGCACTTTCCTCTACTACCCGTAAATCACACCATAAAGCTAACTCAAGGCCTCCTGCAACTGCATACCCTGCAACAGCAGCAATTACTGGTTTTGAAAGAGACATTCTTGTTGGTCCCATTGGACCATCTCCATCTTTCCTTATTCTATTACCATTCCCTTCAGCAATGGCTTTTAGATTAGCACCGGCACAAAAAGTGCCATTTTTACCCCATAAAACAGCAATATCTGCTTTCTCATCTTTTTCAAATTCTCGAAAGGCATTAGTGAGTTCAGCAGCAGTGGGGCCATCAACAGCGTTTTTAACTTTAGGATTATCAATGATTATGGTGAAAATTGGATATTCTTTCTCAATTCTTATAGGCATATAAGTAGTAATGAAATAAAAAAAAAAAAGTTAGTTAATTATTTCTCACGCTCAAAATAATAAAGCGTTCTATCGATAAATATTAATTCCCAACCTTCAACTGCTACGTTGTTAATGGCTTCTGTTAAGGCTTCAATAGTATTGAGCTTTTTAGTTCCATATTGGAACTGTTCGATTTTATACTCTTTCATATAATCACTTCTTATATTATTATAGAGAAGGATAAACTACATAAGAAAAAGTAGTATATTATCTTTTCATAAAAATATTAGAAAAAATGAGTAATCTACCTAATTTTTTGGATATAAGAATTAGAATAAATTTAATCATGATCACTGAGATGCTAATTTGGAAAACTTTTTTAAATAAAACAGATTTATACAAAAACTATTCCTACTTTAATTTTGAATGACGATTCATTCAAAAATTTAACTTTTTCAAAAAATTTCCTTAGAGTTTAAAGACTCCTCATAAATATCATATTAAGTATACGCTTTATACTAATATTGTCGATTTGGTTAAACTTATATATGATGCTGATAATTCAACTAAATATCTATTAAGTCAAATAAATATTACACTGAATAGACGTTCATTTAATAAAAAATAAAGAAAAATTTAATAAAAAAGGTTGGAAAATATGGTAATAAAAACAAACATAACTGAGATGTTAGGTATTAAGCATCCAATAGTTGCAGCACCTATGGGTCCTTTTTATACAACAAATTTAACAATTGCAGTTTCAGAGGCAGGAGGTTTAGGCGTTTTAAGTCATGTAACATTAAGTGAAGGAATTACTGTTAATCAGATTAAAGAAGCAATGAAAACTGTTGTTGAATACACAGATAAACCTTTTGGGGTGAACATTAGGACAGCATCATTACAACCCGATGCGATAAAATTATGCAGACAAATTCCACGTTTTATAATGGATAATCCCAAAATCAAAGAACAATGTACCTATTTAATCACAAGCGCAGGATCTCCAAAAATTTTATATAATAAATACTATAAGGCATTAAAAGAAACATCTAATATTAAAAACTTCCATGTAGTGCCTTCTCTGGAGCTAGCTAAAAAAGTGATAAAAGATGGCGTTGATGGGATAGTCGCAACTGGAAGTGAAGGTGGAGGACATCAATCTTATGAAAATGCAAGTACACTAATTCTTTTACAGCAAATAAGACAAGAAATCCCAGAAATCCCTATTATTGCCTGCGGAGGTTATGGTACTGGAGAAGGGTTAGCTTCAGCTTTGGCAATGGGCGCAGGGGGAATTGCTATGGGAACTAGACTCATTGCATCAAAAGAATGTGAGTTTCATGATAATTATAAGAATGAAGTCAAAAATGCCACTATAACGGATACTAAAATGGTTACAGGAGTTTTTGGACCCGCTAGAGTATTAAAGAATAACTATGCTTCAAGTGCTACACTTGTTTTAAATAAAGCAGAAAAGAGAGCAGAAGAGACTTCTATGTCGGTAATTAGAGATGGTGTGCTAAAGTTAGAAAAAGCGTATAATGGAGATGTAGATAATGGCATTATTCTTTTAGGGCAAAGTTGTGGTCTCGTAGAAGAAATTGAGAGTGTTTCAGATATAATAAATTCAATAGTAAAAAGCGCTGAGAAGTGTCTTAGGAGCGCATATTACTTAGTAAATTAATTTAATAATCAAAATGATGAGGGATATAAAAAAATGTTAAATTCCGCAATCGTATCAACTTTTGAAACGAGTGATATCGCTGAAATGAACAGTTCGAAATTATTTGAATATGGAGATTCTCTGAATAATTATTTTAATAATACTAACAACTCTCACGCCTGTAACCAATATTTTAAATGGTTTGAAATTCCTAAATTTAAAAAAACTAACAACTCATTACTAAAGGATTTTAGAAAATCGTTTTGTGATTTTTTTTTTTTAATTTAATTTCTTAATTAGACAAAAAGAAAAAAGTAATAAAATAAATTTTATTTTTGATTTTTTAAATATTCATTCATTTCTACAAAACTACTCGTTCTAATTAACGCTGCTTTGAGAAACTGAAAACCTATATCATATGTAGAGCCATCTCCTGCAATATGGATAATCCAAGGTATTTCTTGATTATAAAGATCTTTCGCTTTCATAATTTTTTTTGCAGTCGAGATCGCTTCAGCAACAGTTGCGCCAGATTCAAATAAATGATGAACCCAAGGAACATTCCAAGAAGTGACATTATCTTTTGAAGTTGAAACTTCTGAGCAACTTGTATTATTAACGTAAATTATGTTTCTATCAGCAACAGCGGTTGCAGCAGTAGCCATTTGATTTAAAACCATCCCAGCACCACAACCAGGACATAGTCCATGACCGGGTTGTAGATGAATTTGAGGTTGTAGTTTTTTTCTATTAACTCTATACACATCTACTGGTTTTTCAGCACCAAATTTCTCAATTAATCCTTTAAGTTTATTATTACGTTGCTCTGTTAAATATATAATTTCATCAATTTCTTTTTCCATGAATTTTGGCTTAAATAAATGTCTAAACTTACCCATCGATTTAAGATACTCTAGAAATTTATCTTTATCAATATCTAATCCACGATAATATGTAAATTTAGGAACGCCATCTTCAACTCTCACTGTATAAAGGGGCCAATATCCACAATCTGTTGCTAATTTGGAAATTTTCAGGGCATCAGAAGCTCCATGTCTCCATCCCCTCATGCAATCAGAATATGCTTGGATGAAAGCAGAACCATTTGATTTAAGAGCATCGGCAACTTTTCCCATAAAATCATTTGGATAGGCAGGATTAACTGTAGCTAAGAATAATTTTTTTGTTCCATAGAAAGCAAATGGAGTCACTAAGTCCTGCTTCACACCTACTTTACCTGGAATTTTTTTTCCTGCAGGACCAGTAGTTGTAGACGCATAAGGAGGTGTACCTCCGCTTTCTTGGATTCCTGTGTTCATAAAAGCTTCATTATCATAGTTGAAGAATAGTACATTGCATTTATCATCTCTAGCTAAAATATCATCAAAATTAATAATATTTCTCTCTGGTTTTGACATCTATTGGTTCACCCCTGAAATTTTTTGTTTAGTTTCTCTAACTCCAAGATATTGATATAATTGACCTTTCATATCTGTCACAGATTCCATTTTCTTTTTTGCTACATTAAATTCATCTCGAGTAACATCTCGTCCCCCTAAACCAACAATAAAGCTTCTAAAAAGAGTACCTAATGGATATAGGGCAGAAGCAACTGACATTGAAAATGGTGGTAACAACCCATTCAGAGAATCGCTTTTTTCTAAAAGAATTAATTTTTCTAAATTATTTTCTTCTACTATCCTGCGTAAATCTTGATATGGGAATGGGCGATATGCTCTAATTTTAATTAAACCAACATCTTTATTTTTAGTCATCCAACTAATAATATTTCCACTTACAGAACCCATGGTACAAAAGGCAGTTTTCGATGAGTTGTCTAAATTATATGTTTCAATAAGATTATATTCTCTTCCAGTCTCTGATTTAAATTTTTTAAACACATCAGTCATTTGACCTAAAACTGGTTGTTTTGCTTCTTCAAGTTTTGCCCTTCCTTCCATAAAATAGGAAGGGGTAACAATACCTCCCCAAGTTCCTGGTTTTGATGGATCAATAGTGTGTCGTGGTTTTTTAGGAGTCATTCTTTTAACAGTTTCATCTGGAATTAATGTTAATTTCTGGACTGAATGAGAAATTATAAATCCATCATGTACAAATATTGTTGGAAATAAGGATTCTTCTGAAATCATAACAGATAGGATTGCAGCATCATAAGTTTCTTGAACATTTTCAGATACAATTATATTCCAGCCCAGTTCAGAATTGACTTGTGTGTACTCCCAAGAATTCCAGATAGATAAATTAGGAGAGTTAAAAGCTCTAGCAGATATCATCATTGTCAAAGGAAGTCTCCATCCTACAGCCATTGGAAGTGCTTCAGTCATTAGTAAGTAACCTTGACTTGCTGTGGCAGTAAAAGATCTTGCTCCTGCAGCGCATGCAGCAGTCGAGAAACTTATTGCTGCTAGTTCTGATTCCACATTCACAAAGGCTGCTTTTAATCTACCGTGATGAACAACATCAGATAATCCTTCAACAGATTGAGTTTGAGGGGTAATAGGAAAAGCACAAATAACATCAGGATCTGTTTGAGTTACTCCCCCAGCAACAGCATAATTTCCTATCATTGTTGTCTCTATAGGGTCTTTTATTTCTTTAAAAAATATCCTCATTGGTTCTATACTCATAATATATCCCTCCATTATTCAGGTACGGCACATGAAGCCGGACCTTGTTTAAATTTTTTAGTTATTGCCTGAACAGGACAAATTTCCAAACAATTTTGACATGATTTGCAATGAAATTGGTCAATACCTTTCATGTGCCATAGCCCATCATCTCCTTTTTCTCTAATAATTGCAAAATCAGGGCAAATGTACCAACACTGTGCACAATCAGTACATTTTTCTTCATCCCAAATCATATTCCATTCACCCCAAGAACCTGTATTTACTTGTTTACTCCCGATTTCTATAACATTTTCATCACAATACCACACTCCTGCATCATCCATTTCTTTGTACCCAGGTAATCCTGGATATACTTGTTGCCAAGGAACTTTAGTATCAATACTAAAATCAATATTAGGAGCATCTGGTGTTTCGTATATACATGTTTCTTCAAAAGCTTTTTTAATCGCAGCAACATTTTTCCCCGCAATTTCACCCTTAAACCTGCGCATAATTGCATTTGCCAGTGCATCAATGGAAAAAATTGGTACTACTTTCAATAAAGCACCCAAAATTATTGTGTTTGTAATGTTTCTTCCAAGCATTTCCATTGCAATATTCAAAGCATCTATAGTTGCAATATTTATATCTTTTCGACCAATAATTTCTTGAATTGAGACTTGATCCATTGTAGTGTTTATAATAAGCCATCCTCCTGGAGGAATTCCAGCTATTACATCGACTTCTCCTAAAAGCGAAGGATCTAATACAGAAACTGCGTGTGGAGCATAAACCTGTTCATTAGTCCTTACCAATTCTTCATTTGCGCTAAGTCTAACATAACTTTCAGTAGGTGATCCCATACGTTCTGCCCCAAACAAGGGTTGACAAACTCCATATCCATAAAAAGCTTCAACACATAGATTAGAAGCAGTAACTCCTCCTTGTCCACCGCGAGCGTGAAATCTAAGATTAACTACATTTTCTTTTAAAATTTCTTTCATTTGTTCTGGAGTTAACATCTTAATATAACTCATTTTTTTTTATAAATTCAATTTCTATTAAATAAATCTTAGAATAAAAATTAAGTTATGCTTAATCTTTCTTAAAACTTTCTCTTAGATTTATTATCAAAAATAAGAGAATTAAAGTTGTTGATTGAATTTCTAATCAAATTCATTATTTATTTTCTTTACAATGTCTATACATAGAAGAAGGACATTTTTTAAACCTTCTTTCGAAACCAAATTCATATTATCTTTAGTAGTATGAACTACTTTTAAACCAGGTTGAGATCCAATCCAACAAGCTTCAAAACCCTCTTCTACAATTGGGATGAAATCAGACCAAGCTCCTGTGGGTAAATAAAGATCTCTAATTTTAATCTGTAAATTTGTACCACTTTCTACAATTAAGTTATATAACTTCTTAGATGAGAATTTTCTTGGAATTCCATAGGAGCTTATTAATCTAATAAAATCATTGCCTCCAATCAAATCAAGGTTAATGAAATAAGTCTTTTCTCTATCAAATTCATTTTTATGATTTTGTATGAAGTATTTTGCTCCACCTAAATTTAATTCTTCAGAACCCGTATTCAAAAATATAAGATCAATGTTTTTTACTGGATTTTTTTTAAAGTAACTAGCAAGTTCAATAATAACTCCTACTGCCGCAGCGTTATCATATGCTCCTGGAGAATTATTCCCCGTTTTGTTGAAATAATTCAGATTTGCAATTATCGTAAAAGCAATTCCAAAATAAAAGAGAATTAAGTAAATTATAGGGTTATTTAATTGGAATATTAAATCTATAATAGCAAAAGTAAGATACAAGACCATTAATATCACAAAGCTGGCTAATGTAATTAATATAAGGATAATTCTAAAGGAAGTAGGAAAGGTTTGTGATTTGGTATCCCAATGACCTATAAAAACTATTGAACCTTTCGAATTCTTGCTATTAAGATCAACATGGATATTTTCTGTATCATAATTCTTTTTATTATCTTTTAATAAATGAATCTTATCAGAAGTTGCTAGGCTAAGGATTTTTGAGGCAAGATATATATTTAGAACAATAAATCCAAGAGTAAACCAAGGATTAATAAAAGCGATTAAAGCTAATATAAGTACACCAACTCCAAGTGGAAGAAATGCATATCTTAAGAAAATCCAATTGTAAAACGATGTTTTAAAACTTTCGCGATGGATATTATTATATCCGATATTTTTATATTCGTCAATTATAATTTGGATAGCCTTTTTCTCTCCTTTTGAGCTAACTAATCTGGGGAAAGCAAGTTTTTCAGTAATTCGGTAAGCATTCTCAACATCAGGCTTCTTATCAGAAAAATCTTTATCCTTTTCATTACTGTTTAATTCTTGAAGATTCATTTTAGATTTTAAAGTCATGTCTTATTTTTATGTATAAAATATTTAAACCACTCGATAGGCAATTCTTGCAGTACTTTTTCAAGAAAATCTTGAATACGTAATATCCCTAAATTAGAAATAATATATGAAATATAATTAGGTGGAGTAATATCGAAATAATAATTCTGAACCTCTAAAAAGTTATTTTTTGAAACATTATTATAAATCTCCTTTGATGGTTTTTGCTCAATTAAAATAGTTTCTCCTAAATGACTTCTTAAATTATACTTATAAGAATCACATAAGGCAAAGACTTTCTTATTTCTTGTACCAGCTAAGACTGCTAAGGGAAATGTGCCAATTTTATTAATGATGGAACCATCTCTTAAGATACTATCAACTCCAATTAACACAGCATCAATCTGGTCAATAAATTTTCCTATTGCCGCATCTATTATGAGATGAGTTTTATAGTATTGTGATAAAATTTCAGCAGTTCTTCGTCCTTCTAATAAAGGCCTCGATTCAAGAATATATAATTCAAGATTAAAATTTTTAAATTTCTTTAATAGATTAACAATAGTAGAACTATATGAAATAAGCATTAAGGAACAATGAGAATTAACATTCAATTTCAAAAATTTGAAAAAATTCTCTTCTAAATCAGTTTTCTTAGCTATTCTATCTATTTCAAATTGATTCAAACTTTCAAGAATCGCTTTTTTATTGAGGTTTTCTAAATTTTGGAGAACATATCCAATTGCATTAGTAAGTGGAGCCATACTTGGACGAGAATCAATAATTTTCTTTGCCAAATCAAAAACAATATCCTTGATGTTTTCATTTGGATTATTAACTAGATTTAACTGAGATTTCACTATGTCTAAAGCTTTAGATACTAATTCACTTGCTCCTGATAAATTATCTGACCTTATTTCAGATAGTTTTCTTTGAATTTCAGATTCTTGATTCTCCAAACTGATTTGCCACTAAGGTATATTAAGTTAATTTCTGCCTATCTAATTAAGAGTAATTCAGCATTCTTTAAAAATTCAAGTCTATTAGATATGCTTTCAAAAAGAGGGTTCAGAAAAATAATTAAAAAAAAAAAAAAAAATTAAATTAATTGTTTATTTTGACACTACCAGCGGCAGCGCCAATTCCATGAGTCTGCTGTATAAGTATAGCCAGTTCCGAAAGTATGTTCATAACCTGGTTGATTTGCAACAACCATTACAACTTCAGTTGAAATTCGTTTGTGGTTAAGGGTAAGCAGGCGCTTAATACCTTCTTCGGTATCATCATCAAGGCACATATGATAGATTCTGTCCCAGGTATGCCATACTTCACCACTCTTCTTGGTTAACGTGTAGGTTTTAATGAAGTTCACTTCAAAATTATTGTATATAATTTCGTCATTTAAGGTCCATCCATTGAATGTCCAGGCACCTTCAGTTTCGCAATCATCGTAGAATCCAATTTCAGGAATTTCGATATCGTCAAGATACCATCCTGAAGCAAGATAATATGCGTCAGTCCAATATGTGAAATAAAGTTCTATAGTGTGTCCTGCAAAAGGAGTAAGATCCATCATTTCTGTATAGAGACCAGGACCATCTCCAGTAAAGCAGTTCCATTTTCCTGTTTCATTATAAGTAGTTGGTTCTCTCTCAAGAGGAGTGTTTGGATTATCTTGGGCGTATCCTAAGTAGGTGGTTGTAGCAAGACCCGGAAGCGTTGTCCACTCATCAGTTGTTAGATCGTGAACTTCAACATAACCATAATCCCAATCTAATTCGATTGAATAATAGTTTGAGAATTGTAAGGTCGCCCCTGTAGCAGGAATATCAAATGTCTGACTAAGTTGATACCAGGACCATGCTTCACCACCAGAAAACCAATTGTAGTTACCACTTGTTGGGACAGCACCACAATAATCGACACCATCAAAAGTTAATTCAAATAACTGTGGCATATCAGTGAATTTGACATAATTCGCAGTGTAAGGTAGTCCACGACCAACAAGGATATAATCCCCAGCATAGGGATATTCATCCACATACCAATCGAAAAAACCATACTCACCATATAAATCATACCAATATTCCATTGCGGATTGTATACTCTCTCCTTCCGTGTTATCAGACGGTATATCTAAATTATAATATCCAAATATTCCCCCACAGAAAGAGGTATCATCAAGATAGTTGGCAATGCACCAATCTTGAAAGATTTCATCAAAAGTTTTATCGATGCCACGAGCAGCAAGCACATTATTCCAGCCTTCTATTCCATTAGCTTGTTCATAGCAAGAGTCCTTTATCAATGATGCGCCACCATAGTGTTCATACATATAGAAGGTCCATAGAATAGATGCTCCATAATCAGCTAAATATCCTTCCCACATCGTCAATGGAGTATCCCAGTGCCAGTGAAAATAATTTGAAAGATGATCAGGTGCAAATCCATATCCACAGAGGTACATGGCTAAATCTGAGTTTCCTTCATCTACCCATAACAACTCATCCGGATCTACATCATTATTAATTAGATGTTGAAATTCATGAGCAAAAGTTCCTTCATACGCGTTTGCTTTCACACTAAGGTATGTGTAATCATATCCTGTTAAAGGATCAATCATAGGTGGATTATCACCTTGCCTTCTCCACCACTGATATGTATCCATATGGAATGCATTTACACCCCAATTAGCGATTGAAGCCCAGAAATAACCAGCAGCATAGCTAGGAGCAGTAATTGGAGAATAGAAAAATTCATCCCGAAGGTTAAATATCATAATTTGAATTTTATAATCACCAAAGGGACCAGCGCGATCACTATATTGACCAAAGTGTTCCACGACAGTATCATGAATATTATTGTCAAACGCATCCAGAAGTTCTAATAAATCTGCTCCAGTAACAGTATCTCTATATCCGGGAGGTAAATAGTACCCACTGGGATAACTTGAATCTGGATATCCAGTTGGAGTCCAAGGATAACCAAACGCCCAGATATCCTCAGGACTATATCCTGTAGGACCAAGATCAATATATTCGTCATATGCAGGATCTAAACTAATCCAAATATTTCCATATGTACCATTATAGATGTTATCAAATTCACGCCATACTATAGTGCCTAAGTAGTCATCAAGGGTTGGATACAACCATGGACTATTAGGGTAAGTAAACTCTGCACCTTCAAGTGATAATAGTTCAGTATGTTTAATATCATTAACAGCTACGATGTCGTATCCTTCATATTCTTTTTGGAGATCTGCTCTTACATTGAAAATTACAGTTATACCCGCAACACTCAAAAAAGCACAGACTATCATTAATGTAACCAGTTTTTTTTTCATTATTCTTCATCTTATTTTTTTTTATAAATTTGTTCTTATGTCTTTCTCATTATAGTTTAAATATCCAAAACTCTATTCACTTTAAGGATATTTAAAATATTGCCAAAAAGTCTAAAAATTTCACAATTTAGATTACTCTCTAAGAAATAACAGACAAATTTGGTGAGATTTATATTATACCATGTTGTTTATAAAGTTAATTTGAATCTAACATAAGATCTAAGTATCATCTGACTTGTTATAATATATTAGCATGTTTTTTGTTCTTGAAACAGAATAAGTGTTCTTCATCAAATATTTTGCATCTTTTGAGCGACAAAAATCTAGAATTCTTCTATTTTTGATATCAGGACTTATTCTGTGTTTAATTTTAAATGGTTTATTTGTAATTTTAAAACAAGAAATAATAAAAAAAAAAAAAATTTATTTTTAAATATCTGGTTTTACTCTTAACACTACCAATGATGACTCCAATGTCTCGGATGTGCATTGAAAGAATACCAAGTTCCAAATGTATGCTCATATCCTGGTTGGTTGGCAACTACCATTACAATAGTATTATCCCACTTTTTACCATTTAAACACATAAAATATTTTTTACCTTGTTCAGTATCATCATTGAGCCACATATGAGATATAAAATCCCAGGTCCAAGTATGCCACTTCGAGGAATAGGTTGTCGTTTGGATAAAACTTACTTCAAAATCATTATAGATTATCTCATCATTTAAACTCCATCCATTGAATGTCCAAGCACCTGTAGTTTCACAGTCATCATAGAACCCAATTTCAGGGATTTCGATATCATCAAGATACCACCCTGAAGCAATGGTGTAGCCATCAGTCCAATATACGAAGTATAGTTCTATTGTATGGCCTGCGAAAGGTGTGAGATCCATCGTTTCTGTATATATTCCTCCACTATCTCCTGTAAAGGCATTCCAATTTCCAGTTGCATTGTAATAAAATGGTTCTCTCTCATCAGGCATAGCAGTATTGTTTTGCCAATGAGCATAATGGTCAGTTGTCAATAAACCCGGAAGTGTGGTCCATGTATCAGTAGTGAGGTCATGAACTTCTACATAGCCATAATCCCAATCAGCTTCTATTGAGAAGTAGTTGGAAAAGGTTAATGTAGCTGCGGAAACAGATGTCAGGTCAAATGTCTGACCAAGTTGATACCAAGCCCACGCTTCACCACCAGAAAACCAATTGTGGGTGCCACTTGTTGGCGCAGCACCACAATAATCATTACCATCGAATTCTATCTCAAGGAAGGTTGGCATGTCAGTAAATCTTACATAACTTGCAGTGTAAGGTAATCCTCGACCAACTAAAATATATTCACCTGCATGAGGATATTTGTCTACAAACCAATCGAAGAAACCAGTACCTGCGAATGCATCAGCCCAGAATTCCATTGATGCCTGAATACTCATTCCTTCTGAGTTATCAGACGGTATATCTAAATCATAATATCCAAATCTTCCCCCACAGAATGAAGTATCATCAAGATAATTTGCGATACACCAGTCTTGAAAGATTTCATCAAATGTTTTGTCTATACCACGGGCAGCAAGTACATTATTCCAACCTTCGATTCCATTACCTTGTTCGTGACAAAAGTCCCATATTAATGAAGTACCACCATAATGTTCATACATATAAAAAGTCCACAGAAATGATGCGCCATAATCCGCTAAATAACTTTCCCAGATTGTCAATGGAGTATCCCAGTGCCAGAGCAAATACTCTGAAATATGTCCTGGAGAGAAACCATATCCACAAAGATATTCAGCCAGAACTGAGCTACCCTCATCAACCCATGAAAACTCATCAGGATCCACGTCATTATTGACGAGATGTTGAAATTCGTGAGCAAAAGTTCCTTCATATTGATTATCTTTCACACTAAGGTAAGTGTAATCATACCCTGTTAAAGGATCAATCATAGGTGGAGTATCTCCTTGTCTTCTCCACCACTGGTAAGTGTCCATATGGAATGCGTTTACACCCCAATTAGCTATAGAACTCCAGAAATAACCTGCAGTATAGCTAGGAGCAGTAATAGGAGAATAGAAAAATTCATCACGAAGGTTGAATATCATAATTTGAGTCTTATAATCACCAAAGGGTCCTGCTCGAGGAGCATATTCACCAAAGTGTTCTACTACAGTATCATGAATATTGTTATCAAAATCGGACAGAACTTCTAACAAATCTGCTCCGGTTATAGTATCCCTATATCCTGGAGGTAAATAATAACCTCCTGGATAACCTGAATCTGGATAACCAGTAGGAGTCCAAGGATATCCAAACGCCCAAATATCTTCGGGACTATATCCTGCAGATCCGAGATCAATATATTCATCATAAACGGGATCCATACCAACCCAAATATTTCCATAAGTACCATTAAAGATGTTATCAAAAGGACGCCAAACAAGAGTGCCTAAATAGTCGTCAAGGGTAGGATAAATCCATGGACTATTTGGATAAGTAAATTCTACACCTTCTAATGAAAAATCATCAGCATGTTTCATACCATCAACGGCTTCAATATCATATCCATCATATTCTTTTCGGACATCTCCTCTTACATTGAAAATTACTGTAATACTCGCAATACTCAAAAAAGCACAGACTATCAGTAATGTAACTAGTTTTTTTCTCATTACTTTTCATCTCATTTTTTTAATAAATTTGTTCTTAAGTTTTTCTCATTACAATTTAAATATCCAAAACTCTATAGAGTTTGAGGATATTACAAATATGACCAAAGAGTCTAAAAATTTCACAATTTAGATTACTCCCTACGAAATAACAGACAAATTTGGTGAGATTTATATTATTGCGTGTTGTTTATAAAGTTAATTTGAAACTATCATAAGATCTAATTTTCACATAACACGTTCCAATATCTTGACGAGTCGCGTTTTTTTGAAAATGAAACAACACTACTCCTCAAATATTTTACTCCGATTAAGTGGAAGATTTTAATTATAAATCTATTTTTGATATCAGAATTTCTTCTGTGTTTAATTTTAAATGGTTTATTTGTAATTTTAAAATAAGAAATAAAAAAAAAAAATAAATTATATTTTAATATCTGGTTTTACTCTTAACATCACCAATGATGACCCCAATGTCTTGGATGTGCATTGAAAGAATACCAAGTTCCAAATGTATGCTCATATCCTGGTTGGTTGGCAACTACCATTACAATAGTATTATCCCACTTTTTACCATTAAAACACATAAAATATTTTTTACCTTGTTCAGTATCATCATTGAGCCACATATGAGATATAAAATCCCATGTCCAAGTATGCCACTTCGAAGAATAGGTTGTCGTTTGGATAAAACTTACTTCAAAATTATTATAGATGATCTCATCGTTTAAGTACCATCCATAACCTTCTGGACTAGCAGTCCAACCTCCCACAGTTTCACAATCATCATAGAAATCAATCTCAGATCCAGTAATTGCAATATCATCAATATACCATCCTGAAGCAAGCGTATATGGATCAGTCCAATAAGTAAAAGATAAATCTATTGTGTGTCCTGCGAAAGGTGTGAGATCCATTACTTCTGTGTATATGCCACCACTATCTCCTGTAAAGGCATTCCAAGTTCCCGTTTCATTATAATAGAATGGTTCTCTGTTATCAGGAGTATAGGCATTGTTTTGCCAATGAGCATAATAATCGGTGGTAAGTAGACCTGGTAGTGTGGTCCATTCCATAGTACTATGGTCATATACCTCTACATATCCATAATCCCAATCTAATTCGATTGAGAAGTAGTTTTCGAAAGTAAGGGTCGCTCCCGTAGCAGGTATATCGAAAGTTTGAGTAAGAGTCCACCATGACCAAGGTTCGCCATCAGAATACCAATTATGTGTACCACTAGTTGGTGAAGCACCACATGTATCTTGTCCATCGAATTCTATCTCAAGGAATGTTGGCATGTCAGTAAACCTTACATAACTTGATGTGTAAGGTAATCCTCGACCAACTAAAATATATTCACCTGCATGAGGATATTTGTCTACAAACCAATCGAAATAACCAGTCCCTGCATACCAATCAGCCCAAAGTTCCATTGATAATTGAATACTCATATCATATGTGTTCTCAGAAGGGATATCTAATGCATAATATCCAAATCTACCATCACAGAAGGATGTGTCATCAAGATAATTTGCGATACACCAATCTTGAAAGATTTCATCAAATGTTTTATCTACACCACGAGCAGCAAGTACATTATTCCAACCTTCGATTCCATTGCCTTGTTCATGACAAAAGTCCCATATTAACTCTACACCACCATAATGTTCATACATATAGAATGTCCATAGGAAAGATGCTCCATAATCCGCTAGATAACCTTCCCAGATCGTTAATGGAGTGTCCCAGTGCCAGAGTAAATATTCTTCAAGATGTCCCGCGGAGAAACCATATCCACAAAGATATTCAGCCAAAACTGAGCTACCCTCATCTACCCATGAAAGTTCATCAGGATCTACGTCATTATTGACGAGATGTTGAAATTCATGAGCAAAGGTACCCTCAAACTGATTATCTAAAATACTGAGATAAGTATAATCATATCCAGTTAAGGGATCAATCATAGGTGGATTATCACCTTGCCTTCTCCACCACTGATATGTATCCATGTGGAAAGCATTAACACCCCAATTAGCGATTGAACTCCAGAAATAACCTGCAATAAAACCCTGAGCATCCTCAGGATGGTAGAAAAATTCATCACGAAGGTTGAATATCATAATTTGAGTCTTATAATCACCATAGGGACCTGCTCTAGGAGCATATTCTCCGAAGTGTTCTACAACTTTATCATGGATATTATTATCAAACTCATCCAAAATTTCTATTAAATCTGCTCCAGTTATTGTGTCTTTATACCCCGGAGGTAAATAATAGCCACTTGGATAACTTGGATCTGGGTAACCAATAGGAGTCCAAGGATATTCAAAAACCCAAATATCGTCAGGACTAAATCCTGCAGGACCGTTATCAATATATTCATCATAGACCGGATCTAAACCAATCCAAATATTGCCATAAGTACCATTTAAGATATTATCAAAAGGACGCCAAACAATACCACCTAAATAATCATCAATGGTAGGATACATCCATGGACTATTTGGATAAGTAAATTCTGCACCCTCAAGTGACAATACATCAGCATGTTTCATACCATAGAGAGGTTCGACATCAAATCCATCATATTCTTCCTTGACATTTCCTGTTACATTAAACATCACTGTAATTCCAGCAACACTTAAAAAGGCGAAGACTATTAGTAATGTAACTAGTTTTTTTCTCATTACATATCATCTCTTTTTTTTTAAAAATTTGTTATTAAATTTCTTTTCCATTTTTAATGTTCAAATATCCAAAAATGTATAAATTTCGAGGATATTACGAACATCATCAAAAAAGCCATCAAATTTCTGTATGTGAAATTCACCCTACGAAATTATAGACTATTTTTGTTGAGAAGTTATTATGTTGACAAGTTTATAAATCTTTTTTTTCATTTTACAAAAATGAAAAACAACCTTAAGCTGATATCAATTAAATTATTAATAATTTCGATTAAATCTTCAAAATTATAAGAGAATATCAACCTTCATTTCTATTTTTAATATTTTGTTCTCTCTTAAGTGTGCTTCAGAGTGATAAAAGAACCGTAATTAGTTTAGATATCTCAACATTTACTAATTTTATAACACGAACTTAGTTCACTGTGTGAGTATTTAAAAAGATGAAGACTATTATGATCTAAATTATATTCTATATAATTTTTATATCATCTCTTTTTTTTTTTATTAATTCTCATTAATATTTATACTTAAAGAGACTATTTCTTTTAGACAAAGGTAGATTTGATTAAAATAGTATAAAAGAAATCCAAAAAATATGATGATAAATTTACATCATTGTCAGATTTTAAAAATTTGGAATTAATTACAGTTATGTAAAGGATTTTTGGATAACTTATTAAAAAAAACAACAGGATTATCATTCCATTTATCCAAAATTCACCCTACTTTCTATTTCAGAATATATAAATAATTTATCAAAACTAAAAAGATTTCTTTCTATAAAAGTAGGATATTACCTTCTTTAGGAGCTTTTTTACCATCCCCAATATTAAGTTTAATTGATAATTACGCTAATAAAAGGGTAAAATTAGTATATATTTTTACTTCTGAATTATATAAGTAAAGATGAGAACATTCAAAAAATTTCTTTATTGTTTAACCTTAGATTTTTTCTTCTAAAGAATACTTCCCGTTGAAATTCTAAATCCTCGTTATTTTTATTAATAATACTTAGTAATTCTTCAACTAAGTTTTTTTTGATAACTTCACGATTTATATCAATTCCATTAAATATTGGTATTTCTGAACATTCATGAATTAGTCCATTGAAAACATCTGGGGGTAAAACGTCAGATCTCTCTTTAATAGCTAAATCAATTAGATATTCCATTTCGCCATTTTTTTTTTTGTTATTAAACTGACAATAAACACACTTATGAATTCTATTTTTAAAAATTTTCAAAATTATTAACCCTAACATAAATTTAAAATTTTGTATCAAAATATCCTTATCTTCATCGTCAAATTTTTTAAAGTATTGCTGAACATATTCCTTTGCCTTAATATATAAATTAGTAAAGTGTTTTACTCGACTAAAATATACTGGTATGATGCAAAAGATTCGAGTGAACCAGAAAGGACTAATATTTCTTGGTGGATTCTCAAAAATGTTATAATAAACCACTCTTCCTTTTTTTTCTTTACCTAAAACAGATTCTTTATTTAGAATATTTAAATATAAGGAAATTGTTGATCGCGCAACATTTTTAAAGTAAATTTTATAATCATTAATCACATCGCGGGTAGTAATTTTCTTCATTCCTTCTAAATATGTTTTTAAGAATATCCCTAGTATACGTTTTTCTTGCAGAAGTCCTGTTTTCAACAATTGGGTTTTTGTTATATCTTCTTCATATTGGCAGCAACAACCTATTTCTGGTGAGAAATCTTGAAAAAATTTATCAAAATATTTAAAATTAAAGTCATCTATTTCTAATTTATCAAATTTAGGGATTTCAATTAATCTTCTTTCCAAATCTGACAATTTGTCTAACAGCTTAATTTACCCTATATTATCATTTTAAGATCTAGATTACAAAATAAAATAATTCCCATTTCAAATATAGGTTTCCAATACGAAATTCGCACGAAGTTTGAACATCACTACGAACTATAAACTTATATAATTATGTGAATTAATAAATAACATCAAGAGAAAAACGTGTTTTTAATGAATAGAATAGAAGATCTTACCTATCCACCTTTAGAAATATTTAATCCCGTAAATGGAAAAACAGATTATGAGTATATTATTCTCTGGATGCTTAATAATAATGAAACTTGCACATGGGCAGATTTTACTACAAAAATGAGTGGTTCTACTATACATGCATATATAAAGAGGCTTTTAAATGAGGATTATATTAAAAAACTAGAAAAGGGTATCTATCAAATTACTCCAAAAGGAAGAGATCGATTTAATGATAAATTTTATGATGATAAATCTAGAAAAATCACATTAAGGTTTCCTCCAAAATTAATACTTAAAAGAAGAATTTATGACCATTGGATATTATGGATGCTATATAATAATCATTCTTGTAGATGGTCTGACTTCAAGAAAGAACCGCTTTTGATTAATCAATCTGCTTTATCTAAAACTCTGAATTCATTAATAGATAAAGGTTACATTACTAAAAAAAATAAATATTATACAATTACCTCCAATGGGAAGATAGAGTATTTTAACGCATTAAAATTTTATGATTTAGATAGACAGTCGATTTTAGAGCAAGAAAGCAAAAGAATTGAAGAAATAGCAGAAAAAACATCTGCTTTTTTTAATAGAAATAATATTAAAAATGATAAATTAAAATTTCGGTATATAGATTATGTTCTAAACTTAAATTATTCCAAAGTTGAACAAATTCTGAGAGAAGAAGAGGATTTTAATAAGATTTTACTCTTCCTCACAGTTAATCATCCAGACCAATATCCTAATTATCTTTCACCTAAGAAATTCTCTGAAAAATATAAAATTCAAATCGAAATTCTGAATTATTATTTACTTGAAATTGTGGAAAAGCAATTTTTTTCAATAAAATTTTTTAAAATAGAAGATAAACAGGGTGACATTTATTATTTTAGACAAAATGAATCTCTTGAAAAGATGCTTAATGTTATTGTTGATAAATATATTATCCAATTTACATATTTAAATAAATTTCAAAAAAATCCAGAGATTGATTTCGAACTTTTATTAGATAATATTTTAAATGAAATATGTGGAACTTTATTTAATGAAAATTTGAGAGCCCCTTTAAAAACATTTTTACCAGATTATATTAAATATTTAGCTTATAAAATAGAATCTGAGAACCAATTAACTGATAAGAAGGCAAAATTAGAAGGGTTTCTATTGCAGAAAATTTTTGAAGAGTTCCTAGAGTTCAAACCTTCTCAAACTCACAAATTTACAGGAGAAGAAATAGATTTCTATACACTAGATCATCAAATTTTTGATGTTTTAGAAATCGCTTATATTTCAAAATTAAAATTTCTAAACACATCTGAATGTCAAGAAGTATTTACTCTAAAAGAAAATGAAATTCTTGGTCTAATAAGTAAGTTGTTATATCATAATAAAGTAGTGAAAGCTCGAGATTTATTTAAATCTAATAAAAAGAATTTAAAAGAAATTGAACAATTAATTATAGAAGATATTATAAGCACATTAGAATACAATTTTAAAAAATCTTTAGATCTTACTACACAACTTATTAGAAATTTCCCAGAAAATTTTATAGGATACTTATTTCAATCACTAACTTACTTTTTAATGGATGATTATGAAAAATCCTTAGAAATTGTTGAAATTGGGTTAAAAAAGGAGTTTAACATTCTTTTAGTCTGTCAAAAAGCACAAATATATATTAAAACTTTTAGACGAGAAGAAATTGTTAAAGAAATTGATGATTTATTATCTAAGTATCCCTATAATATCCTTTTATTGCGAGTGAAGTATCTACTTGAAATAGTTAATAGGAATATTCATTTTAAGATCAATAACGTTGCATTAGAAATAATAGATTCCTCAATTAAAATAAACCCAAATGATAAAGAACTCCTAATTTTGAAAAGTATGTTTTATTT
The DNA here is from genome assembly GCA_016839655.1 of Promethearchaeota archaeon. The sequence continues at coordinate 21,671 of JAEOTW010000152.1, forward strand.
CATGACACACAAATATAAAGAAGGGAAAGAATTCTTGGTTAGAGAGATTAATTTCAACATATTTAAGAAAAATCCTAAAATAGATATTTCAGTTGTATTCCTTCTAACTTTTTATTATACAGCGAGAGGTAAATTTGATAAGGCTTTAGAAATTACAAATCAAGTTAAGGAAATTTATCCTAACCATCCAATATCATTTTTAACAAAAGCAATATTACTAGGTTATAATTTAGTTTTTAAATTTAACCCCAAGATAGCAAATATTGACGAATTTATTAAACTAATTGATAATTCTCTGTCTCTTGAAAAACTTAAATATAATAAAGTTAAATATCTACTTTTAAAAGCCCATATATTGCATGAAATTAGACTTTATGATGATGCTTTTCATGTCATTGATAAAGCTATTGAGTTAATACCTAAATTTTATAGATTATATATTAGAAAAATTGGTTGGGCTATTACTGCTGGAAGAAAACTTAAAGCTTTAGAATTAATTGAAGAATATATTGATAGAATTCCATATTCAAAAAATATTTTATTTCATCAAAAAGCATTCATTCTCTCTGAATTAGAAAGATACAATGAGAGTTTAGAAATATATGATGAATCTCTTAAACTCAACCCAAAAGATTTAATAGCTACTAACAATAAAGCCTTACTCTTAGCGTTTCTGGGAAGGAAAAAGGAAGCTATAGATTCTGCTGAATCTTTGATAAGTCTTTACCCCGATAATGCTAATGTTTATGATACTTATGGAGAAATTTACATGATGCTAGGAGATTATGAAGAGGCAATTAATAAATTTGAGAAAGCTTTAGAAATAGAATCAATAGGAAGTTGGACTTTTCTGACCTATTTGAAATTGGGTTTTTGCTATCAAGAGCTCAACCTATATAATGAAGCGATTGAATATTTTGAAAAAGGAAAACATCTTACTAGTAAAATGATACCTAGTGAAAGAGAAAGAAATTTGCCCAAAATAGAAAAATTACTTTCAAAACTTAAGAAATCTAAGAATGAATAGAAAAAATCTTAAATAATTTATTTTTTCTTTATTTTACATAATTAATGTCTAACATGGGTTCTAGAGAACTAAAAATTAAAGACCTCTCTTTTATAAATAATATTAAATCAATAGCAGTTGTTGGACCTTCTAAAAAACGAGAATATTTTTTTCTAAAAAACCATGCACTATATTTTAAAGGTCCCATTTATGCTGTTCACCCCAAAGTTGAGGATATACCCAACTTTAATAAAAATTACATTTTTCCAACAGTAGAAGACATTCCTGGAGAAGTGGATTTTGCCTTCATTGCAGTTCCACCATCTCAAGTTCTAAAAACAATAGATTCTTGTGTAAGGAAAAAAGTAAAATTAGTAACTGTTTTTACTTCTGAATTTTCCGATTCAGGAACAGAAGAAGGTATTGCATTAGAGAAGGAATTATTGGAACGAGCACAGAATAGACTAAGAATTTTAGGTCCAAATGGAATGGGGCTTTTTTATCCTAAAAAGGGAATAGCATGGCGACCACAATTTCCAACTATACCAGGAAATATAGGATTTATTGCTCAGTCCGGGGGGATATGTAATATCGCGATTTATGGAGCAAATGCTATTGGAATTAATTTTTCCAAGGTTTTTTCATTTGGAAATGGTGCAGATTTAGATTTTGTGGATTTAATATATTTTCTAAGTAATGACCAAGAGACAGATATTATTTTATGTTATTTAGAAGGCATTAATGAAGGAAGAATTGAGTTCTTAAAAAGCGTACTCAATCAAAATAAAAAACCCATTATTTTTTTAAAAGGGGGTAAATCCAAAACGGGTTCGATTGCTGCTAAAACTCATACAGCATCAATTTCAGGAGATAACCAACTTTGGGATGCTTTTTTTAAACAATTCAATATCATTCAAGTTGATTCTTTAGAACAACTATTACATACAGCTCGACTTATAGACTGCTATGGAATTTTCAATTTAAAAAATATGGCGGTATTCAGTATCAGTGGAGGTTATGGTGTTGTTCTAGTAGATTTAATAGAAAAAATTGGAATTAATGTCCCTCCTTTTTCTTCTAAAATTCAAGAAAAATTAGACGAAAAACTGTTATTACCAGGAACTAGCTCAAAAAATCCTTTAGATTTGGCAGCACAGTTTTTTATGGAAAATGCAGTGTATGAAACAATTGAACTTGCTTTATCGGATGACAATATTGATGGCCTCATATTAGATTTACCCAGCTTCTATTTAACGACAGTATTTAAAACACAGGATAATAAAACATTTGAAACCAATATAATCGAGGCTTTAACTCTAGCTCATAAATTCAAAAAACCAATAATTCCCATCATTCAAAGACTAAATCGTTCAGAAGAAAGAGACAGAATCTCAAAATCGCTAATTGAGAATAATATCCCTGTTTTTGGAGATCCTCTTGAAGTGATTCCGTTACTTCCGAAAATTTCAAATTATAAAAGAAGAGAGGATCTTTGATAACTATTATTCTAAAGTATCGGCAGTTTTTACATAATCAGGTACAAATTGAGTTTTTAATAGATTTGAATTGCCTGTAGAAATTAATTTATTTTTCATATCACGAATTTCTGCATTTGCATGGATAATATTTTTTCCCTCGCGTATAATCTCACCAATTACTCTGACCCTCTCACCGATTTCTATTTTTCCTAAGAAATCAACATGAAAATCTATGCTTATCGGAAAGCCTTTATAGCCCAAAGTGGCAGTAGTCATTCCTATTACGTCATCCATAAAAGCACATTGTATTCCACCATGCAACAAATTTGTTGGATTAGACATTTCAGCTCTAACTTCAAATTCTAATTCTAATAAACCATAATCTGCTTTCAATATTTTACCATTTGCCCATTTGGTGAAAGGAGGGACAGGTAAATTTTTTAGCTCCTGATTCTTAAAACTATTAAACAAACTTATCATCTTTTGTGAGCGTTTTTTTATCTCTTCATCAACTTTAGACATTTTTTTTACAATACCTTCATTAATATTTGTTTTATTTAAGAAATTTAAAAAATTTGAAGGCTCTCATATATTCCGAAAACTTCTCTTAAAACATCACATATTTCTTGAATTGTAGCATATGATTTAACTGTATTTAATATAGTAGGCATTAAGTTTTCAGAAGATTGGGCAGCCTTTCTTAACTTAGCTAAATTTTCGTTAACTAACTTTTCATTCCGAGCTACCTTCAATTCTCTTATAGAGTTAATAATTCTTGTTTCCGCCTCATGGTCATGTTTGAATGTATCTATTTTACATTCCTCATCTGTACAGAATGTGTTTACACCAATTACTTTATTGTCTCCAGCTTCAATTTTAAGTTGTTCTTTATATGCATTCTCTTGGATTTCTTGTTGAATAAATCCTTTCTCAATAGCTTCAGTTACACTTCCCATCTTATCTATTTTTTCAATATATTCTAATGCTTTCTGCTCCAATTTATTTGTTATATATTCAATGTAATATGAACCTCCTAGAGGATCTACTACGTCAGATACTCCCGTCTCATAAGCAAGGACTTGCTGAGTACGTAATGATAATTTAACTGATTCTTCAGTTGGAATGGCTAATGCCTCATCAGCTCCACATGTATGTAGTGATTGAGTTCCCCCCAAGATAGCAGCTAAGGCTTGAATAGCTACCCGAATTATATTTACTTGTGGTTGTTGAGCTGTTAATGTAACCCCCGCTGTTTGAGTATGAAACCTTAATCTTAGAGAATTATCATTTTTAGCTCCGAACTTCTCTTTCATAATTTTAGCCCATAATCTTCTAGCAGCCCGCAATTTCGCAATTTCTTCAAAAAAGTTATTATGGGTAGCAAAAAAGAATGATAATCGCGGAGCGAAATTGTCAATATCAATCCCTCTTTTAAGAACTTCTTCAACATAAGCAATCCCATCAGCTAATGTAAATGCAATTTCTTGAATAGCATTGCAACCTGCTTCACGCATATGGTAACCACTAATACTTATGGTATTAAATCTTGGTAAATGTTTGGAACAATATTCAATTACATCAGCTGTTAATCTTAGAGAGGGTTTTGGAGGAAAAATATAGGTACCTCTTGCCACATATTCTTTTAAAATATCATTTTGAACAGTTCCAGTTAATTGTTCAGGTTTTAATCCCTTCATCTCACCAACAGCTATATACATAGCTAAAAGGATTGCAGTTGGAGCGTTAATTGTCATACTCGTCGAAACCTGATCTAAAGAGATTCCTTCAAATACTCTCTCGAAATCTTTTAATGAATTAACTGTTACTCCAATGCGTCCAACTTCACCAAGACAAATTTTATCATCTGAATTATACCCCATTTGTGTTGGCAAATCAAAAGCAATTGAAAGTCCCTTTTGTCCTTGTGAAATAAGATATTTAAATCTCTCATTTGTTTTAGTAGCATCTGCAAAACCCCCGTATTGACGCATAGTCCAAATTCTTCCACGGTACATATTTGGATACACACCTCTCGTGAAAGGGGGTGTTCCAGGAAATCCAAGATCCTCTAAATATTTTAAATACTTGATATCATTTGGTCCATAAACAGTTTGTAAGGGAATTCCCGAAGGTGTTTCAAAATTCTCCTTTGTTTCACCTTTCTCAACATAATTAGATAAAACTTCTTCTTCCCATTCTTTCTTTTTAATTTCAATTTTCTCAATTTCTTCCCTTGGTAACATAGTAAGATCACTCCTTTTCTAAATATTAAATGGGTTCAAAAACATAAGTATGAATTTCTTTTCCATCTAAATTTTCACAAATCTTTTTGTAGACAGGTTTTAATTTCATTCCAATATCCAAATTATTTTGAGTTGTAATTTGTCCTAGTGCTTTTACGCCATTTTCAAATTCTACAACTCCAATAGCATATGATTTTTTATCACGAAACTCTGCTGGAGGTGCGTTTAAAACTGTAAAAGTAACTAATTTGCATTCTCCTGAAGGTTGTATTATACTGAATGTATTATTTTTACATTTCAAACATCTCACATGAGAAGTATACTGTAGGAAACCACATTGATTACATTTCATCCAACTTAGCATTTCTTCATCCTCCATGATTAACTCATTTATTCAACTTATATCTTTAAAACAAATTTTAGATAAATAAAATAATAAATCTTTCTTAGAAAATGCCAAATTAAAAATAAAGATTTCTTATTCTTTTAATAGCCAGTTTTCTACAGTTAGGAAGCTTTCTATAACCAATTCTTTAAGAATAGGATATTCTTTCAACAGAATTGTATGATAATTTTTTAAGAACTTATTAAAAATCTGTTCTACGGAGGAATTAGTTTTTATATGATCTGTAAAATATGCTAATTTTTGTTTAGCATAATATGATTGACCTTTGAATAAATAACAAATTAAAAATTTTCCAAAAGAGGAGATGATAATTGTATATTCTCCAAATTTAGCACGATCTAGTCCTTCTGAAAAAACCTCTTTACTTATAGAATCAAATGAACTCAAAAATCCACTAAAAAGTTCATCAGAGAAATGCCAATCTTTAGAAAAAGCATGAGAAAATGCCGGCACTCCTCCCTCAGTTACGATTAAAAGTAATAATGGATCTTCTTCAAATGGAACTGGAATTTCTACATTTCGTTTTTGAATCATTCTCTTCATTTCTTCTTTCAAACCAGTTTTTTCTAATCGCTCACTTAGTGGGGAGTTTGACTTTTTCAAATTGTCCCACATATCAATTTGTTTTATCAATTCATCATGTTCATTAGATATTTTAATTGATAATCGATTCAAACCATATTTATCAGCTATTTCTTGAGCTTTAGATAAAGATTTTCGGGAATTTTTTATATCAAAAGATAATAATGCCAATCTAGCTTCCAAAATTTTTGTTTCGGCTATTAATGAGAAGGAGTTATTTTCTTCTGCGATATCCAACAACCGAGAGATATATGGCTGTAATTCATTTAATATTTCAGGATCATTAGTATTTTGAAGATCAGTTAGAAGAATATCACACAAATTTAGAAGAGCATCGATATGAGCTTCATATAAAACTATATCTTCCTCTAATGTTTCCTTTAATATCTTTTCAGCTTTAGAAAGATTACTAGCTCGAGGATTTGCCTTTAAAAGTAAAGCTTTATTTATTAGATAATTTAACTTAATGATTTCATACTCTTCTTGGTCTTTGAGATCATTCATTTCATCCAAATACTTTTCAGCTTGCTTAAGATCACCTTTATCAAGTACTACATGGAAAATTGAATCAAGAACTATAGATATTGCAGGGCTTTTTATCTTTTTAGCAAGTAAATAGCTTTTTTTTATGTTCTCAAGAGCTTCTTCCAGTTTTCCTTGCTCGCGATATACACAACCTATATTGTTAAGGGCAATAATAATATTTTGGGAATCATTTATTTCTTTAGCTAATGCTAATCCTTGTTTCTGATAGTCTAAAGATATGTCCATTTTGCCTTTTATTCCATAATACGCACCTGAATTTAATGTAAAATGCATTAATAATTTTTTATCTCCAACTAATTTAGCAAGTTTTATTCCATCTTCAAGACATTCTTTTATGGCATTTAAATTTCCTCGTGCAAAAAAAATACTACCTTTGACTAAATACAAAGATACTTGCTTTTTTTGAATCGCTTTATTTGGTTCTGGAAATTTAGTTCTAATTAATTCTTCTGCTTTATTAATTACCTCTAGAGCTTCTTCTAATTTACCAAGTCGCCGATAAACCCAAGCTATTATGTCCAAAGCATCAATTATTTTATCATACCAATTCATTTCTTCACTCTGTTGTAAAATGCTTTCTGCAAGTTCTTGGGCTTCTTTTAAATGCCTCAATTCTAATAATAATGAACTTTTAAGAATTAGTAACGAATAGTACTCCTCTTGAGAGAATTTTTCCTCTTTTTCTAGATTGGTTATAATATCAAGAGCTTTCTCGAATTCACCCTTTTCTCTAAGTTGTTCCACCGTCTTTAGTTTATCTAATGCTAATGTGGACATGGATTTATCTTTTTTCTAATTAAGAAATAATATAACTACCAGAAAAGAAGATTATTTTATATATAAGCCTTATCAAATTATTCTTTATAAAACGGAGGATTTAGCCTTACTTTTATAATATAAATCATCAATAATTATATTGAAGGCATCTATAACTCCAAATCCTGTTTTTGCAGATGTTAAATAATATCCAATAAATTTATACTTTTCTGTAATTTCTTGAAGGCTAGAATGTTCTACATGGTTGGTATCAACCAAATCAACTTTATTAGCAAATAATACTACTGGAATATTTCCACAGAATTGAACTACATCTTCATACCAATTGGAAATATGATTAAGACTATCTTCACCCAACTGATTCTCTTCTAAACTAAACACAATAATAGCTGCTAAACTATCTCTGTAAAAGTAAGGACGAAGAAAGTTGAAATCGTCTTGACCTGCAATATCCCAAAATATTAACCTAATCAATTCTCCATTTATTTCTTTATCATATATGGAAAATTGGGCACCAATCGTTTTAACGTAATCTTGTTCAAATGAGCCTTTTGTGAACTTCTTAATTAAAGAAGTTTTTCCTACTTGACCATCACCAATAACAGTAATCTTGAACCGAATCTTAGGTTCTGTATCATTCATTGGATTATCTTGCCGATTAAAGATTTAATTATTTGATCTAATAGTAATAAAGTGAGTTATTATTATCAAATACTCAAACCCTATATAAAGTTATATTAAAAGTTCTGTGATTAAGTGTTCTAATAAGATTCAGAATTAAGAATATACAATAGTATAATAATATGAAAAAAATTGATTATTTTTTTTTAATTAGTTTTGAGAAATAGTGCCATTGCAAACCATTACTTCCATAAGAATAAGTAGAAATTGTAATAATTGATTTCCTTGATTTCTTTTTAGGAATTACGTTAATCTTAAAATCTTCTAAATCACCCTCTACTATTTCATCTTCCTCCTTTAATTCGGGGACTACTATTTTCTTGCTTATAGTCAATTCAAACCACTCCTTTTTATATTTTCTTTTTAATATATTCTATTTAAAATCTTTAAAACTAAATTTAAACTTATCAGGATGCAAACTGTAATAACTAAACGACTGTTTCCATCTTTTTAATGCTCTCTTTTTATCAACAATATCTACTTCCTCATTACTAGATGAAATTTTAGTGCCTTTACTCTTTTTTTCCAAAAATGGAATATCAGTCAGCACATCTTTTGGCTTTTCTCTACTATCTTCTTTAACAAATACATAAAAGAATTCTTTAAATTCAGGAACTACTATTTTTTTACTTTCAGTCAGTTTTTATCACCTCAAATTATTTTTAATAAAAATTAATGTGGAGAGCCCAGGTTTTATAGAAAATATAAAAAAGGGCTCTCCTTTAAACCGCCCTCATTTTTCTTCCCTTTCTATTTTTTTTAATTTGTTCAACCAACAGGGAAATAAATCCCTAAATAACGATTAGTAATTATCAGAATATTTCAAAACCACCATGCTGAAGCAGGAAATGTAATTCCAAAAATACCTGCAATCACCAGTAATGTTATAATAATTGCACCTGCACCTAAAGTAAATAATACTAGAACAACATCTTCATTTGAAAAGAATTTCTTTATTCTTCCTTTCTTTTTCACTATAGGTTTGGTTTCTATTGGATAAAGTACTGGTGTCATTTCATGAGATTTTTCTTCCAAAACCTCTTCACTCACCATTCATTTATCACCTCGTTGAATTTTATTAAGTATAATTTGATCAAAGTTTCATTAATAGTTTACCACCACAAACTTTAGAAAGAGTTCTGGAGAATTCTTAGACAAAAAGTATAAAATAGATAAAATCTAATAATAACATAATGAAGTGTTTTTAGTGATATTTAAAAATTATCATGACAGAATCGTTTAATTACCCTCCAAAAGAGCTTATAGACACATATACTAAGAATAATGAATTTCTCCTCCTCTGGATGCTTAGCAATAACGATTCCAGTACATGGTCTCATCTAACAAAAGTTATCAATAAATCAACATTATCTAATTATTTAAACAAATTTTTGAATAATGATTATGCCCAAAAACTTTCAATAGAAATCAATGGGAAGAGAAAAAAGGTTTATCGTATAAAACCCAAAGGTAAGGAGAGATTTTATGATTTATCTCAAGGGAAGAAAGAAAAGGAATTGAACTTCCCTCCAGATACTTTACTTAGAAAGAGGAATTATGATCATTGGATTCTTTGGATGGTGTATAATAATAATTACTGTAAATGGGCAGATTTTCTCAAGGAACCTCTTGCTATTAATCAATCCTCTTTATCAAAAAATATGAATTATTTGATTGAAAGGAAGCAATTTATAAAAAAGGAGAATAAGGAATATATTATCACCAAAAAAGGGAAGGCAGCATATGCTGATATGTTAAGAAACTATGATCTTGATCGACAATCCATTTTAGAAGCAGAAAGCAACCGAATTCGAGAAGTTACTAAGAAAACTAATGAATTCTTCAAAAAGTATCAAATTAATGATAAAACTATAAAGTTCCAGTACATCAATTATGTTTTAAACCTACCATATGAAAACGAGAAAATTAAATTTACATTTGATAATGAAGGAGATTTTAACAAAGTCTTACTTTTTCTGTCATTGAATCATCCAAATCAATATCCTAACAATATCTCACCTGAAGATTTTTCGGGGAAATATAGTCTTAACCTTACTAAACTTAAATTTGCTCTTATTAGAATTGTAGAGGATTCAGTATTTCCTATAAAATTTTTTAAATTAGAAATTGGGGAAGATCTATACTGTTATTTTCAAACAAATGAAAAGATAGAGAAGATTCTTAATGCAATAGTAGAAGAACATGTTGCCAAATCCACATATTTATATAATCTATCAGAAACTATGCCAATGGAGACTCCTGGAATAAATATCGATCTAATTATAAAGGGTATATTAGATGAGATCTGTGGTAATATTTTCTCGCCTGGATTAAAGAGTGCCCTAAGAAAATTTCTACCTGAATATATTCAATATTTAGCTTATAAAATTGAGAAAAAGAAAGAGTTAAGAGATACTTATGATAAATTGGAAGGATTAATTTGGCAAGAGCTTCAAATTTATAATCTAAGTAACAAACAATTTCAATTTGGTACTATTGATGCAGTAAATGAGGAAATTGAATCAAATCCGGAAAATATTGAGCCTTATTACTTAAAATGTAAGATTTTAATAAATTCTAATAGATATAGAGAGGTATTAACCTTATTAGAAACAATGGTAGTAAACTTTTCTCACGAAGAAAAGAATATTTCCATGATAAAGGCCTATATTCTTAAGGAAATGAAGGATCCTCAAGCAGGATTAGACATTATTAATGAATTAATTATAAAATATCCTGAAGATACAGATCTTCTTAATTATAAGGCTTCATGGTTACAATATTTAAATAGAAAACAAGAAGCATTGGACGTTATACAAACACTTATAGAAAAAAAACCTGACAAGGCTCTCTATCATGATACCTATGGAGAGATTCTGATGTTTTTTAATAATTATGCAAAAGCGTTAGAAGAATTCCGGGAAACAATCAATTTAGATAAAGAAAATTGGTTTATTTATCAAACTTATATAAAGATGGGAATATGCTATAATATTTTTAAAGAATATGCCTTAGCAACTGAATACCTTAATAAAGGAAAAGAATCTGCTAATGAATCACTTAGTGACCTTGACTCAAAAAGAAAATGGATTTCGATTGCAGATCTTATTCTATCAGAGATAGAACAATTAAAAGTATAGATCAACTTTGATTCTTTCTATTGGATTGGATAAAATATCAATCTTAATAAGAATTGATATATAATCTGTTTTTAAGATATTATTTTCTTAATTTTGTAAATGAAAGAATCTCTTACTCCTGGAAAAATACAAAAGAGGCTATCGACTGGAGACTTATCTAAAGAAAAGGCTGTAGAACAATTAATTTCATTAATCGAGGGTAGTGATGATACAGAGATCCGTGTTCAGAGTATTGAAACTTTGGAAAAATTAAAGGTTCAAAGTGAAACAATCTTTGAAATGTTAGAAAATTGTTTGATATCTGATGAAAACGCAATTGTGAGAAGTACTGTAGCCAAATATATAATTGAACATTATCTGGAAGAAGGCATATCAGCCTTGACATGGACTATTAAACATGAGAAATCCCCTTTTATCATAAAATTCTTTTTTAGTTCCATGGAAAAATTCGATTCACCCAATTTGAAGCCAATAAAAAAGGCGATGACAAACTGGAATGAAAAATTCTCATCAAAAATTGGAGTTACCCCTAAAGAATCGAGTTTTTTCTTAGATTTGGAATTATTATTTTGTAAAGATAAGAGTCGCTATGAGATAGATCCAATGAGTTATAAGCATTATGAAACTCTAAGCGATACCAAAAATGGTGAACCCTGGTTAGTTATTAAAAATAAACACGTTGTAACTTTAAATTTTAATTATTTTAATTGGAAATTTATTAAAAACAATATGGATATCATTGATTCTCTTAGTAAACTTCAAAATCTTGATATATACTTATCCTCATTACATAAATATAACATGAATGATACTACAATTCTATATATACCTGAATCAATAGGATCTCTTACTCATTTAAGTAAATTAATTCTTCGTAGAAATGGATTAGAAATATTACCATTATCTCTAAGAAAATTATCGTTAATTAAAGAATTGGATTTAAGTCATAATAAATTAAAGGAAATCCCTGATTTTTTTCTCTCTTTCAATTTTTTAGAAAAGCTTAACATTAAGCATAATATTGTTAAAGATATTCCTAGGCAGTTATCTAATACAACGACTGTAATTAGATAATTATTTATACAAGAAAATATAAAGTTTAAATCAAACTTTATGTAATTTATTGAATAAAGTGAATATTATGGCTGAAGAAAAGAAAATGATAAATGGTGGCGACGTTTTAATTAAATGTCTTCTAAAAGAAAATGTTAAATACTTATTTGGGGTTCCTGGCGGACAATTTCTAAATATGTATGATGCTGTTTATAAATGGGGAAGAGAACAAGGAATAGATACTGTCCTATTCAGACATGAAGCATCAGCAGGTCATGCGGCAGACGCATGGACAAGATTAACAAATACTCCTGGTATCTGTTTTGGAACCGCTGGTCCTGGGGCAATAAACCTAATCTCAGGAGTTGGTGCGGCTTGGGCAGATAATATTCCTGTTATAGCGATTGTTCCTCAAGTTAATTCTGAATTTCAAGATTCTTTTACTTTGCAAGGCAGTCTAGATCAACTCACAATGTATAAACCAATTACAAAATATCAGAAAAGTGTTCGTAAACTCAAGGAAATACCAGATGCAGTTCATAAAGCTTTTAGAGAAGTCTTAAGTGGTCGACCTCAACCTGCTTTAATAGAGATATTTGAAGATGCTTTTCTTGAAGAAATTGAAGAGGATCAATTAGAAATCTTGAATAAGGAAAAATATCGAGCCCTTGAAAAACCAGCTATTAAGGATGAATTAATTGAAGAAGCTCTAAAACTGTTAATAAATGCTGAAAAACCATTGATAATTTCCGGTGGAGGTGTCTCAAGATCAGAAGCTTGGAATGAACTAGAGGGATTTGTAGATTATTTAAAACTTCCCGTAATAACAACTAGTACAGGTATAGGAACAATACCCGAAAAAAAACAGTACTTATTTGGAGCGGGAGTTGCTGGTATGGGATTAAAAATAATACCAGAAGCGGACGTAGTGCTTGCCCTTGGATGCAAATTTTCTTGGACGATGGCTCATGGTGAAGAACCTTTTTGGAAAGATTCACAAACTTTAATCCAAGTAGATATTGATCCATCAATAATTGGACGTGCGAAGCGAATAACTTTGGGCATTATTGGGGATTGTAAACAATTTTTAACACAAATCCTTGAAAAAGTTAGAACTAAGGATAAAGTAGATAGTAGAGAATGGTTAGATGGACTTATTAAAACTCGAGAGAATAATATAGAAAAACTGAATAAGAAATTATCCAGAGAAAAAGTACCGATAATGCCTAAGAGACTTATCAAAGATGTTTTGGAATTTATCGATGAAGAGGGTATTTTAATTCTTGATGGTGGAGATATATCAGTTTCAGCTGCAGAACAGATTTATGATTATAAAATCCGAAAACCACTTTCTACTCTAGCGGCAACTGGTATGGGACAATTAGGTACTGCTATTCCTTATGGAATTGGAGCAAAATTGGCAAAACCAGAAAAACAAGTCGTTGCTCTTGTGGGTGATGGTAGTTTTATGATTAATATTCAAGATTTGGAAACTGCTGTAAGATTAAATTTAAAGAACCTAGTTTATGTTATAGCTAATAACAGTGCTTGGGGCATGATTAAGTCTGGACAGAAAATGTATATGGGGAAAAGATACATTGATGTAGACTTTCCAGATTTTGACTTCGCAAAATGTGCAGAAAGTTTCGGGTGCCATGGGGAAGTCGTAACTGATCCAAATGAGATCAAACCAGCTTTAGAAAGAGCAAAAAATTCGGGAAAACCAGCAGTTATTGATGTAAAGATTGGCTTTGAAACTCCAGATACAACAAAACTAATGGGAAGTATGGGAATATTATAAATACCTACTTCTTTTTCTTTTATATATTAAACTATCAAAAATTTTTAATTAGAATTAAAATGAGACGTATATTATGAAAGCTTTAGTAATTCAAATTGAAAAATTTCTTGGAATGTTAAATAAAAAATTGTCAGATCCTAATTATAAACCTAAAATATATGATTTAGTAGGATTCGAGGAAATTCCTGAACCAGAATTGATAAATAAAAATTGGGTAAAGATAAAGGTAAAACTGGGGGGTATTTGTGGTACTGATATTCATATTTTAGAAATTGAGCAATCTTCCAATCAACTTAATTTTGTTTCCGGTCCAGCCGTTCCTGGCCATGAAATTGTAGGTGTAATTACAGAAGTAGGTAAGAATGTGGAAGATTTCAAAATTGGCGATAGGGTTTTAATTGATGAAGTTCTTAGTTGTGAATCTAGAGGGCTTGAATTATGTGGGGCTTGTAAGGATGGAAACAATAATTTATGCTATAACTTTGATAAAGGTGATATTGCTCCAGGATTCATAACAGGATTATGCAAAGACACTGGTGGAGGTTGGGGAGAGTATGTTGTAGCACATAAAAGTCAGTTAATAAAGATCCCAGATTCAACTTCTTTTGAAGATGCATTGATTGCTGAGCCTTTAGCGGGTTCTATTCACGGAGTACTAAAAAATATCCCAAATAATGATGACACTGTTGTTGTTGTAGGTTGTGGGGTAATGGGATTGGCCATAATTTTGGCGTTGAAGGTGTATTCTAAGTGTAAAATTATAGCTCTAGATACAAGACAATCCCAACTTGATATTGCTACAAAATTAGGTGTCGATGAAGTTTTTCTAGCAAGCAAGAGCAGCTTTATAAGAAAAATTGCCAGAAAATTAGGAGCAAGGACTGTATCACCTCCATTACAAGATCCAATACTTGTCGGTGGTGGAGCTGAAATTGTTTATGATTGTGTAGGTAATACTTCATCATTAACAACTAGTCTACGAATGGTAAAATCAAACGGAACTCTAATATTAATAGGGCAACCGGCAAATCTGCAATTAGATTGGACTCCATTATTTGTTAAAGAAATTAATCTCATTGCGTCAAATACTTTTGGATTTGAATTCATTGAGGGGGAAAAAAAGCGAACTATGCAAATAGCTTTGGATATAATATCATCTGGAGAAATTGATATAAGTTATTTTATTACACATAAATTTATTTTGGGAGAGTATAAGGAAGCTTTGGAAGTAGCATCAAATAAGAGTGAATATCACTCTCTTAAGGTAGTTTTTGAATTTGAATAAATTCCATCATAATTTTTTTTTACTTTTTTTTTCAAAAATTGGATTTTACAACTTTATTCTCGCCACCAAATATCAAAATCAATATGGTTTAAACTTATAGAAATGCTTATTAAATGTGATCTATATTAATAATTTTATTTTAATGTTATAATCTATTCAGGCTTTATAAAAATGACAATGGATAAAATTGGTTTTGATAACGAGAGATATCTAAAGGAACAATCTAAGAGTATTATTGATCGAGCATCTCAATTTGGGAATAAATTATATCTTGAATTCGGGGGAAAGCTGATATATGATTATCACGCATCAAGAGTTCTCCCCGGCTTCGATCCAAATGTTAAGATGAAGCTCTTGAAGCGGCTTGAAGAAAAAATTGAGGTGATTATTTGTATATACTCTGGAGATATAGAAAGAAGGAAAGTTAGGGCTGATTTTGGTATAACTTATGACACTAGCGCATTAAAATTAATTGATGATCTTAGAGATGAAGGAATTAAAGTTTGTGCTGTGGTAGTGACACGATATAATGGTCAGCAAATTGTAAAGCAATTTTTGAATAAGCTTGAACGAAGAAATATAAAAGTATATACTCATTGTTCAATCCGAGGTTATCCAACCAATATTGATTTAATCGTAAGTGAAGAAGGATATGGTGCAAATCAATACATTGAAACATCTAAACCAATTATTATTGTTTCTGGGCCTGGACCAGGAAGTGGAAAATTAGCAACCTGTTTATCCCAAATATATCACGAAAATATTAAGGGAATCGAAGCAGGTTATGCAAAGTTTGAAACTTTTCCTATATGGAATTTATCTTTAAAACATCCGGTCAACTTGGCATATGAATCGGCAACTGCTGATCTTGGGGATTTTAATGAAGTAGATCCCTTCCATCTTGAAGCTTATAATATTAAAGCGACAAACTATAATCGAGATGTGGAGATTTTTCCAGTAGTACAAAAAATTATGTCGCGGATTATGGCTACTAAAATAGTGTATAAATCACCTACAGATATGGGAGTAAATAAGGCTGGTTTTGCTATTGTTGATGATGAGATTG
This sequence comes from Promethearchaeota archaeon, assembly GCA_016839655.1. The sequence goes on from JAEOTW010000152.1 coordinate 37,735, forward strand.
TGCAACAAGCGGCAAAGCAAGAAATGATTAGACGATATTTTCGTTATAATTGTGAATATACAATGGGTATAGCAGATAAAAAAACTGTACAGAAGGCAGAATTACTTATGAAGGAATTGAATCTAACTCCATTAGATCGCAAAGTGGTTAGCTATGCACGTCAGGCTTCAATAGATGCTCAAAAAAAGGGAAAAGGAAATGAAGGCGTATTTGCAGGAGCTGCATTGCAATTAAAAGATGGAAATATCATAACAGGGAAAAACTCCCCACTTATGCATTCAGCATCTAGTTTAATCCTAAATGCTATCAAAGAATTGGCTGGTATTCCTGATAATATCTATCTATTATCACCTAATATTTTAAGCTCTATAAGTAAATTAAAATCGGAAGTTTTCAACCATAAGCCCTTAAGTCTTAATCTTGAAGAAACACTTATAGCTCTAAGTATTAGTGCTGATTTTAATCCTTCTGCTAAAGTTGCAATGGAAAAACTTAAAGAACTTAATGGTTGCGAAATGCATTCTACACATATACCTACTCCTGGAGACGAGGCGGGATTAAGAAGGTTAGGGCTAAACATAACATCCGATCCCAATTTTTCATCGGAAAGACTTTTTATAACTTAACCTCTAGAACGAATTAGAAATTTTTTTAAAAACTGACTTCTTTTAATAATTTTGTTTATATATTTTACATGAAAAATATATTATTTCATAAAGAATTTGAAAAAATTATGAACTCAAGTAGTAAATTTGTATTTGTAACAGGCGGTGTGATGTCTGGCATAATATTATAATATTTCATTATAATATGCTAAGGTAAAGGCGTCGCAACTGCTAGCATTGGTAAAGTACTTCAATTTCGTGGTTTTAAAGTTTCTGTTGTTAAAATAGATCCCTACTTAAATGTAGATCCTGGTACATTAAATCCAATTGAGCATGGTGAATGCTTTATTACTGAAGATGTATGGGATTTCAAACCAGTTCCTGGATCTGATGAACGATCATACAGAATTTCCGAAATTGATCAGGATTTTGGAACATATTCTAGAATTCTAGGTATTGAGATGCATCCATCACATAATATTACATCTGGTCAAATTTATCTTTCTACTATCCTTAGTGAGAGAAAAGGAAAATTTTTAGGGAAAACCGTCCAGATAATACCTCATGTAACAGATATAATAAAGGAAAGATTAATGGAAATTGCTGAAAAAGAAGATTTAGATGTTTTATTAATTGAATGTGGAGGTACTGTAGGTGATTTAGAATCTAGTATATTTTTAGAATCATTTCGACAATTAAAACTAGAATATCCCAAACGTACTGCATTCGTTCATGTTACTCTTATTCCTTATTCTCGAGCAGTAGGACAACAAAAATCAAAGCCAACGCAACATTCCGTTAAAATGCTTCAAAGTTTAGGATTACAACCTGATATAATAATTGGTAGAAGTGAAAAACCCTTAGATAATCATATTAAAAGAAAAATATCCCTATATTCCAATGTTCCCGAAAATGCTGTAGTTTCTAATCCCGATTTAGAAGTTGTTTATGAATTACCTCTTTTGTTCGAGAAACAGGGATTAGGGGATCTTATTTGTGAGCTTATAGATCTCAAGGCAAAACTGGTGTCATATAGTGAGGTTACAAATTATTCTGAATGGGTAAAAATGGTAGAATTATTCAAAAATGCAAATAAAACCGTCAAAATAGCAATGCCAGGGAAATATTTTAACATTTCAGATTCATATATTTCTATAAATGTAGCTTTAGAAGATGCGGCTGCCCATTTAGGTTATAAAACAGAATTAAAAATGATTAATTTAGATGAAAAGATAGATATTCAAGAACAACTAAAAGATTGTGATGGTATTTTACTTACTCCTGGATTTGGAGAGAGAGCAGTAGAAGGAATGATAAAATCAGCGGAATATGCTATGGAAGAACAAATTCCTTTTTTAGGTATCTGCTTTGGTGCTCAATTATTTTTTGTGGCTTTCTGCAGAAAGTATCTTGGATTAAAAGATGCAAATTCTACTGAAATTAATCCGGATACACCATATCCCGTAATAGATATTTTAGAAAGTCAAAAAAGCGTAACTGAAATTGGTGGTACAATGAGATTAGGAGCTAAAAAGATAATTGTTGAGAAAGGCACACGGCTTTATAAGGCTTACAAACAAGAGGAAATTTATGAACGATATCGTCATAGATTTCACATTCAGGAGAGGTTCATAACTGATGAAGCTAAACAAAAAGGATTACTTGTATCCAGCCGAGATGAAACGGGGCAAATTATTAATAGTATAGAATTAGATCGGAAAGATCATTTTTTTGTTGGCACTCAATTCCATCCTGAATTTAAATCTCGTCCCTATAATCCTTCTCCAATATATTTAGATTTCATAAATGCTTGTGTAAAAAGAAAAAAATAGCAAAATCCTCCTTATCTCTTATTATTTAATTTGGGTATCTATAAAAATCCAATATTCTTCTAATTAACTAATAAAAAATTATTAGATTTAACTAAATCATGCCTCTAAAAACACCGGAAGAATATTTAGAAAGTATTAAACGTCCAGTAAATTTGTATCTGTTTGGTGAAAAAGTCAAAGAATTTTGGAATCATCCTATTATCAAACCATCTATTAATACAGTCATGAAAATTTATGAACTGGCTCAAAAGGAAGAATTTAAGGATGTCATGACCACGAACTCACACCTCACAGGTGAGATTATAAATCGTTTCACTCAAATTCACCAATCTACCGATGATCTTATAAAGAAAGTTAAAATGCAGAGATTATTAGGACAACACACTGCCTGCTGTTTCCAGCGATGCGTTGGTTTTGATGCTGCAAATGCTTTATATAGTATCACTTATGAAATGGATAAAAAGAATGGTACTAATTATTTTGAACGTTTTAAAAGATATTGGGTTGAAGTTCAAAGCCAAGATTTAATGGTTGATGGTGCAATGACTGACACAAAAGGAGATCGGAGTAAACGCCCCACTGATCAACCAGATCCTGATGCATATCTACATATAATTGATGAGAATGATGAAGGGATCATAGTTAGAGGTGCTAAAGTCCATCAAACTGGATTTCTTAATTCCCATCGAGTCATCGTTATGCCTACTCTAGCATTAAGACCTGGTGAGGAAGATTATGCAGTTAGTTGCGGTATTGATACAAATCAAAAAGGTATTACATTGATTTATGGAAGACAATCTTGTGATACCAGAAAAATGGAAGAAGGGAAATTAGATATCGGGAATTTCAAATATGGCGGTCAAGAAATATTCGTAGTATTTGATAATGTGTTTGTCCCAAATGAAAATATCTTTATGAAAGGTGAAGTTGAATTTTCAGGAGAATTGGTTAATCGATTTGCCGGATTTCATAGACAATCATATGGAGGATGTAAAGTAGGAGTTGGAGATGTACTTATAGGCGCTACAGCTCTAATTTCAGAATATAATGGCACCGAAAAAGCATCTCATATAAGAGATAAACTTGTAGAAATGACTCATTTGAATGAAACTTTATATAGTTGTGGAATAGCCTGCAGCTCTTTAGGATTTCAAAGGGAAGCAGGAAATTATGAAATGGATATGTTATTAGCTAATGTATGTAAACAAAATGTTACACGATTCCCTTATGAAATCGGAAGACTTGCAGAAGACATTGCAGGTGGAATGATTTGTACAATGCCATCTGAAGAAGATCTTAAATCAGAAGAAATAGGTCCTTTAATTGAAAAATATCTGACAACATGTGAAGGTGTTTGTGCAGAAGATCGATTTAAAGTCCTACGTTTCATAGAAAACTTAACCATGGGCGTTGCTTCGGTAAGCTACCGGACAGAATCCATGCATGGCGCAGGGAGCCCAATGGCCCAGAGAATTATGATTTCACGCCAATCTAATTTAGAAGAAAAGAAGAAATTGGTAAAAGAAATTCTTGAAATTAAGTAATATAACTCTAAATTCTCTACTATTTTCATTATTAAATGGGTTTATAGTGAAAATTATATATAATTTTAAAAATAACAATTAAATTGGTGGAAATTGTGGTTAAATTCAAAAGAGGTCACCTTTATTATCCTGAAATCCCTATTCATAAAATTTTAGAGGATACGTCTATAAGATTTCCAGACGGATTAGCTTTTTTGTATCCTGAAGAAATGACCTTTAAACAATTTAAACAAAAAGTAGATATATTCGCTACTATATTAAAAAATATAGGGGTTAAGAAGGGAGACCGAGTTGCTTTATATAGCCCAAATTCAATCCCGTGGGAAATCTCTTTCTTTGGGTTAGAAAAAGCTGGGGCAATCCTTGTACCTATGAACCCACAATTCAAACAAAATGAAGTAGAATATGAAGCAAATGATTCTGGAGCAGAAACAATAATTGTTTCTCAGCGTGAATATCCAAATGTAGCAGCAGTCAAGGATAAAACCAATATCAAAAACATTATTGTAATACAATCAGAACAAATATCAACTCTTCCAAATGGAACTTATAGTTGGAAAGAGATGATGGAAACAACAAAGTCAAATCCCCCCGAATACGAATTTAATGTTAAAGAGGATCTTGCGGCTTTAGTATATACTAGTGGCACAACTGGTTTACCAAAAGGGACTATGCTTACTCATTATAATATAGTATCAAATATTGTCCAAGTATCTCAAACTTTTGAATTAAGTGAATTGGATATTGCTATAATGGTGCTCCCTCTTTACCATATTTATGGTTTAAATGTTGGAATGAACCAAGCAATCTTGTTAGGTGCTGCGCAGGTTGTGATGTCTCGTTTTAATATAAAAGAATTTTGTGAACTCCTTGAAAAATATCAAGTCACTTATAGTCTTTGTGTACCTCCAATATTTCTTGATGTAGTTAGACATCTAGAAGATCCAGATATAAAAGGATATAATTGGGAGAATTTAAAAATTTTTAACAATGGTGCTGCCCCAATCCCTCTTGAACTACTTGAAAGATTTGATAAACTCGCAAAACTGAAATGTAATGCTAAAGAAGCAACTATCCAACATGGTTGGGGTTTGACTGAGGCTTCTCCAGTTGTAGCCGTGAATCCAATGTATCGTCGTAAAATGGAATCTCAAGGTACTTTACTTTCAGATACATTTCATA
>JAEOTW010000153.1 GCA_016839655.1 Promethearchaeota archaeon
ATGGAATAGAATTATCTAAACAAATTGACGAAATAGCCAAGAAATATAATATGAGATTTATTGGTCCTAACTGTTTAGGTATATACAATGGATGGTATGGGTATCCTGATAAAAAAGACGCTTATTTTAATACCTTTTGGATCTATCTCCCACATAAAAGAGGAAATATTTCGATAATTAGTCAATCTGGTACTGTAGCGGCTCAAACTGCTTTTTATACAAATGATCTAGGAATTAAAATTGGAAAATCTATTTCTGTAGGGAATGAGAGAAATATAGATCTAGTAGATGTATTAAATTATTTAAAAAATGATCCTCAAACAGAAGTAATTGGACTTTATATTGAAGAAATCAAACAGGGGAAGGGTTTTATTAAATTAGCGAAATCTATTACTCCTAAAAAGCCGATAGTTGCAATTTATGCTGGAGGTACAAAAGCAGCGGCAAGATCTATAATGAGTCATACGGGATCAGTTAGTACTGATGATAAAATTTATGAAGCTGTCTTTAAAAAAACGGGTATATTTTCTACTAATTCAATTATGGATTTTTTGTATTATCTTAGAACTTTATCATATGCACAGTCATATAACATCTTTCCAAAAGGCAACAGAATAGGAATTATAACTGATTCCGGAGGCCCTGGTGCTATGATGACAAAAACTGCCGAATTGTATGGAATGGAAGTACCAGAATTCTCACAAGAATTGCAATCAGAATTTAAAAAGTATATTCCTAAAACAGCTAGTTCAGTGAATCCTATTGACATCACTTTTCACGAGAATTTTATGAATATGTTTATAAAGTTCCCAAAATTATTGATGAAATCCCGCGAAGTTGATGTAATTGTTGTCTTTGGTGTTTATGATTTTGATGATATAATGAATGTTATTGAAAAATCTGGGATGAAACTTGATGAAGACATGAAAAATATGAGAGATGTATTTGAAAAGATGGTTCTAGAGTCTATAAAAAGCTTAATGAAGAAACATTCAATACCTGTGTTTTTTGCTGGACCATATCCTTATAGATATCCCTGGATGCAAAAATTTGTAGAACATGATATCCCTATTTTTAGTATGTGGGATGATATAACTAAATGCCTTAACATTTTATGTCGTTATGCCGACTATCGGAACAAATTTTCGTGTTAATTTATTTTAGCCAACTTTTCTAATGATTCAATATTAAAAACTAATTATATTCAAATTTTTATTTTAATTAACTTAAATAATCTAGAAAATAGATATATAGAATTTTGACTGAAATCAATAGAAACATCTCAAAAAATCATTTTCTTCATCGTTTTTTAAATCCAGAGAGTATTGCTGTTTTTGGAGCATCTAATTCCTTTTTAGATAATATGGGTGCTATGATGCTACGAAATATTATATTTGGTGGATTTCCTAAAGAAAAGATTTATCCTATACATCCTAAATTGGAGAATATTCAGGGTTTAAAGGCCTATAAATCAATATTAGACCTTTCAGAAACTCCAGATTTGGCTTTTATCATTTTAAGACCCAATCATGTTCCAAAAGTAATGGAAGAATGTGGAAAAAAAGGAATAAAACGAGTAATTATAGTATCAGGAGGATTTCGAGAATTTGGTTCAGATGGAATTCAACTTTCTAATAAAATTCTCGAGATAACTAGAAAATATGATATTAGATTTATTGGTCCAAACTGTTTGGGAGTTTATAACGCATTTTTTAATTATCCTGAATTTAGAGATATATGTTTGAATACAATGTGGATATATGAGACTCCTCACCGAGGTAATATTTCTATTATTGCTCATTCAGGTACAGTTGCATCTCATGTATTTTGGTATTGTAACAGGATTGGAGTAAAAATAGGGAAATCTCTTTCTATTGGGAATGAAGAAAACATAGATTTAGTTGATTTTTTAGATTATCTTAAAGATGATCCAGAGACAGATGTTATTGGCTTATATATTGAAGAAGTAAAGAAGGGAAAAGAATTTATAAATATAATAAAGAAAATTACGCCTAAAAAACCGATTGTCGCGATTTATGCTGGAGGAACAGCAGCAGCTTCACGTTCAATCATGGGACATACAGGCTCAATTGCGGGAGATAATAAAATTTTTGAAGCTGTGTTTAAAGAAACAGGTATAATTTCTACTGATTCAATTAAAGAATTTTTTTATTACTTAAGGGTATTTTCACATAATATTATTCCAAAAGGTAATAGATTAGGAATAATAACAGATTCAGGAGGATGTGGTGCGATGATGGCAAAGGTTGCTGAGAAAATAGGTTTGATGGTACCTGAATTTTCAGATGAATTAAAAGGTAAATTAAGACCGTATGTCCCACCTGTAGCAAATATTGATAATCCTTTAGATTTAACTTTTCAATTCAATCAATACAATCTTTATATAAAAATTCCAAAAGCTATGATTAATTCTGGTGAAGTTGATGGAATAATTATCTATGCTGCATTTGGTTTTGAAGAAATTTTAAATATAATTAAAGCCTCAGGCGGTAAAAGTTATGAAGAATTTGAGATATCTAATGATATGATGAAAGGTTTATATTTAAAACCAATTCAAAGGCTAGTAAAGAAGAAAGGAGTTCCTGTTTTTTATATTGGTCCACAAGGGTATTCTAATCCATGGGTTCGAGAATTCATCAAATCAAATATTCCTATTTTTGATTTATGGGATATGCCCGTTAAATGCTTCTCAGTATTGGCAAAATATTCTGAATATCGTAAAAATTTAAATCCTAAATTTAAAAATTGAAAATTTAAGTAGTAAAAGCTCTACTTATTTCACTAATTATATATATGTTTTTTATCTATAATTATTAGAATTACTTCAAAAAGTTATTTCAGATATAAGAAAATTTACTTATAATAAATTATACGAGCGTAGCTTTAATTTTGCCAATAGAATTTTATAATCCTCCTTTAGCGATTTTAGCTTCTGGATCAAAATTAGGGGTTGATCTTGGAGGCAGCAAAAGCATTTTAAGTATGGATGCTCGTCATAACTTATATTCTGAAGGTATAATCTTTAGTGAGCTCAGCTGGGGTGCATTTTATCAAGAAGAGGGATTAGAAGATCAAATTGATACATTTGAAACTAAAGAGTATGACTCTGTTCGCGAAGACCCGGAAGCTTTAGTTAAAACGATCGTAAGAAGTATTTATAATATCATTAATAACAAAAAACTTTTCTATGGTATTGCTGATTTTGAAGTAGATGCTTTTCTTAACCAAAATACTATTATTCCTGGACTTAAATTGGATTATTCAATAATCAATAAATTATTAAATGCCCATAAAAATATTAGAGATAAGGATTTATTTCCCCAGATCTTATCGGATGCAAGAGGCGCAAAAAGAATTAAGATTGAATTTCAAGGAACGAAAAAAAAGAACCTCCATTTAATAGGAAGTAAATTAGAAGATTTTGCAGATATGTTAAGATTAGCAAAGGGATTTGCTACAGGTATTGTCTGTACTTCCCGGGGAGCAGCAAACCTTTACATTATGAGCGATAATATTGTTTTTCAAGAAGATTTATTACCAGATCTCTATATTGATGATGATAATTTAGCTATTATTGAGATGGGTATCCAAAGAGAACTATTATTTCCAATTAGTTGGTTCAGAATAGATCTTGGAATTAAATCATTAGAGACCTTAGAACTTTGGGACAAAATTAAAGATCACTCTAAATTGAACAAAGCTTTTGAGCACTATGAGAAATATATTAGCAGTTTAGTCTATAAAAAGTTTCAAGTTATGGCTTCTACTGAAAAAATAGGGAAGGATGGAGAAGAAGATTTTCACGAGATGAGCCCCGCAGAAAGAAGGCAAGCACTAAGAGATATGGCTGAAACTATAAGAAAATTAACTGATGAGTATAAAAAGTAGAATTTTATTTTTCTTTTAGAATTCTCGGAGCTTTAAAATAACCATCTTTTGTATGTTTTGCATTTTTTAATGCATCTTCGGTTGAAAGTGATTCCCAAGGTATATCTTCTCTAAAAACATTCTTTAAGCCATCTATCGGATGGGTCATGGGTTTAATATTGCTAGTATCTAATTTATCCAATTTTTTAAAGTAATTTAGGATATCACCTACTTCTTTTGCAAGTTTTACTTTTTCTTCCTCAGATAAATCAAGTAAAGCTAATTTTGCAATATGGTCTATAGTTTCTTTTGATAACTCTTTATTCTGATTCATAGCTTAGCTCACATAGTTATAGTCATATATAATAATTAAGCTTGATCCTATATTGTTTTTTAAAAGTATTGAATTGAAAGTTATACTTTTTACTTATTTAAACTCAGTTTTAAACTGTGATATATAAGAATATCAAATAAAAAGTTATAAATATCCAATAATCATTATATCAGTTACTGGTAGTCCAGTGACTGGTAATTAGAGTAAAATTAGTTATATTGACTATTAAAACGCTAACTATGATTTTGAGTTAACTATGGTTGAAAATTATAATAAAAATTTTGAAAAAGTAATGAAAAAAAATTTCACTAATATCTTTATACTTTCTATACTTGAAAAAGGTCCTTCTCATGGTTATAGAATAGGCAACGAAATTGAAAAACGCACTTTGGGAATGTGGAATCCATCTGCATCGACACTATATTGGATATTAAATAACTTAAGGGAAAAAGGATTCATAAAACTCCTTGAAGAAGATAAAAATAAAAAAGTGTATGAAATTTCAGATACAGGGAAAGAAGCATTAAGATTAATGAAATTAACTCAACGAAATATAAGAAATACATATCGGCGTTTTTTAGCAGCATCAATAGATAATAGTAATACAATTGATTTAGAGGATCTCGAACACTTTGATGAAATTCCTTCAATCCAAGTGCTACCGACCGCCTTAAGACCAGAAAGGTTTAAGGGTAATTTAACTCTTAATGAAAGAATCCAACTACTTGAGTCTAAAAAAGCAGCATTTATAGAAACTCGAGATCGAATGAATGAATACATCAAGGACTTTGATGAAACAATTTTAAAAATTAGAAAAGAATTGGATAAACAGGAATAGTATTCTCTACCAGGAAAATTTAGAAAAAACAAAAAATAATGATTAAAAAAGAGTTGATATAAAAACGAGTATTGACCAAAATAAAAAAAGAATACCTTTTCTTACTTTTCTTATATCTTATAAATGCACTAATGAATGCAAGCATTGTGCACTTCATGGATCTCCAAATCAAGACGACATTTCAATGGAATTAGGGGATGTAAAAAGATATTTAGAAGACATTACAACTAATTATATTATTGATGAAGTTGGTTTTTTTGGAGGAGAACCTCTACTTAATGTTGATTTACTAATAAGTCTCATTGAAGAGGTGAAAAGATATGATATTCCAAAGATTGGATTACCAACGAATGGATATTGGGGAAAAAATGATGCAACTGCTAAAAAATATGCCCTAAAGTTAAAAGAAGCAGGTTTAAATACTATCGGTTTTAGTATTGACACGTTTCATCAAGAATTTATTCCACTCGATGTAGTGAAACGAGCAATGAAAGCTGCACATGAAGTTGGAATTGAACGGATATATTCAATAACTCAAAATCTAGGGCCTGGTAATATAAATGATTCTTTTAATGAACAGAATAAAAAAATTACAGAAGTGATTTCCAATGAGTTTGAGTTTTGTCAGGTAATAAATAGTGAGTTACAAGTAAGAGGTCGAGCGGCAAAAAAACTTACCAAATATTACTCAATGAATACAATACCCTCAGATAAGTGTCTTATTTTCAAAGTTCCGATGTTTATGATTGATCCTAATGGATGGATTTTCCATCAATTATGTCAAGGGATTTGTATTGGGAATGCCAAAAAAAATTCTTTATCTAAAATAATAATGGACTTTAACTATAGAAAACATCCGATAATAGGGAAGTTGGTGGCTAAAGGAGGCACTAATAATCTTCTTGAAATTGCAATTGAAAAAGGATATGAGCCTCAAAATGGATATGCGGACAAATGTCACGTCTGTTCTTTAGCGAGGAATTTTCTCCGTCCTTTTTATCCAAATATCCTCGAACCTTCAAATATATATTATTAAATACTACGAGAAGAGATAGAACATCCATTAAAGAAATTTATAGAGAAACTTTAAAAAATAATAATAAGAATTAAGTGATATCTCTATTTTATTATAAATATGGTGGATGAAGAAGATTTAAGGGATATGATCCCTAGCTATGCTTTTATCTCGTTAGCGAGACGTGGAATGGAGAAAATCTCTTTAGATCAATGTTTTCTTAAAGATTGCGATAATCAAGACCTTAAATTATTACAACCGTTTAAAAAAGAAGAATATGAAGAGGAAAAGAAAGAAATTAAGAAAATTCATATAAAATGTAAAAAGTGCAATGGTATTTTCATATTAAAACTTGAGACATTAAAACATGTAGCAAAATCGACTAAAGATGAAGAAGAGAAACCATTATCTATGGGATTAGTATACGCATTAGATGAAAATGGCAATTCTCTTGGACATATAGGGTATTTTTAAATAAATTACATAAACCCTATAAGTTTTTATGGATGAAAATATCTGTAAGAAGGAATTTGAGTGGGGGATTTTCCTTTAATTCTATAGTTTGATGAGTTCTATAAAAACTATTAAAAGTTTCTTTTATTTCATCTGAATTCTGAATTTGTTCGATAAAGCTATTTATCCTTTTTTGAGCTAGATATGATTCTCCTTTAAATAAATAACATATTGAAAATGTTTCAAATGATTTCATCAAGACGGTATGTCGACCAAATTTAGCACGCTCTAGTCCTTCAGAAAACAATTCACCGCTAAAAGAATTAAGAGCAGAGAGGAACCCTCCAACTAGATCATCTTCATGAGACCAATCCTTAGAAAATATATGAGAAAACATTGTCACACCACCTTCAGCTAAGATTAAAATTAAGACTGGATCTTCATCAGAATTTTCTAGAGAACTTAAATCACGATCCCAGAGCAAGCTTTTCATCTGATCATCTATTTGTGCCATTTCCATACGTTCACTTAAAGTTATCTCTTGTTCTTTCAGATTTTCCCATTTGCTTAATTCTTTGAGTAAATTATCATGCTCAATTGAAATTTTCATAGCAAGGCGATGCATACCCTGTTTTTCAGCTATTTGTTGAGCTTGAGTAAGTAATCGTCTAGCTCCTTTTAGATCTAATGTTAATAATGCCAACTTGGCTTGTAATGTGTAAGTTTCAGCTAGAACCCAGTATGAGTTTGACTCTCTTGTAATATCTAATAATTGAGTTATAAAAGTATTTATCTCATTAAGTACTTCGATAGAATTAGTAATTCTTAATTCATCTAATAGTAATTCACAAAGATTTAACAAAGCACTTATGTAAACATCACTTGCTAACATTTCACTGTGAATGATTTGTTTTAATAATTCTTCTGCTTTTGCCCGATTATGAATCCTTGAGCTTGCTTTTAAAACTACGGCTTTAGAAAAGAGATATTTTTGTTTAATCAATTTATTATCAGACTGTTCATTTAATTCTTCCAATTGTTCCAAATATCTCTGAGCCTGTTCCAAATCGCCCTTTAAAACAAATAATTCTATTTTATTACAGATGATCCCACATAAAAAAAATAAATTTTCAATTTCCTTTGCTACTTTAGAGGATCGTTCTAAATATTTAAAGGCTTGATCCAAATCACCTAGATAAAAGTAATTATTAGAAATATTAACGAGAATTGGAACAATCAATTGTTTATTATCAAATTTTTCAAATATCAATAAGGCTTGTTTATTATATATTTGTGATTGCTCATAATCACCTTTTAAAAAATAAATAATCCCTAAATTCATGAGATTAAATGAAATGATTTGCTGGGCGTTGATTTCCTCCGCCAGCGTTTGACAGCGCTGAGCGTATATAAGAGCTTGATCGGTATCAATTTTTAACCAGGCATAATGAGCTCCAATTAAAAAGAGAGATTCAACAATTTCATGTTTCTTTCCAAATTTTTCACGGATTTCTAGACTATGTTTCGCATATTCTAAGCCCTGAGCTGAATTACCTTGAAAATAGCAAACACCTGATTTAATAAAATCTATTGATGCCAGTCTTAGATCAATTTCAATAGATTTCTTTTTTCTGAAAGGTTTAATTAAATCTTCGCATTTCCCTATTAAATCTAAAGTTTTTTCCAAATTCCCTAACCACATAGTGGCAAACGCTATATTTACAAGAGCGTCAATTGAATAAAGATTATCTCGCAATCTCTGACTTTCTTGATAAGCTTGCTCGCCAATTTTAATACTTTCCTCATAATTCGCCATTTTATTTAAAAGAGAACTTTTAAGAATGTGAAGTGTTAGTTGATCAGAAGCTGATAAACTCTCTTCTTCTAAATTGTTCAATATTAATAGTACTTCATCATATTTTCCAGAGTTCATTAATTCTTCTGCATTATTTAATTCTCGCGATTTTGATATAATTTCATGCTTACTTCGTGGAAAAAAATATTCTTTTAATTTTTTAAAAAATTCTTTCCCTTTTCCAGGTATTTTTTTTTCATTCATAATAGAGTGAAACCAGATTATATTTAGATTTTTAGACAGTTTTTAATCAAATTATATTTATAAATAAATAGATTATGATTATTATTATAAATTCGATAGTATTAGGATTACTAAAATATATAAAAAATCTTGTTTAATCTCTTTAAATATCTAATGAAATTTGATTTTTATTTATTTGATTTAGATGGAACTTTGCTCCATCTTGGTAATATCGGAACTTATGTAGATCAGATATTAATAGAAACCTTTACAAGATTGGGAGCCACTAATCCTCCAAAAAAGAATGAAAAATATAAACTATGGTCTCCAGAAGAAGACTTCTTTGAAGTCTTAAAAGAATGGGGTGTCAAGAATCCTCAGAATTTTTGGAAGGTTTTTGATGAGATAGATTTTAATTTAAGAAAAAAGCTAATAGAAAAGAGTCAGGTTTTCCTATATAAAGATGTTTATAATATATTAGAAAGAATTCATCATCACAAAAATAATAAAAAACTCGCAATAGTTTCAAACACAGCATATTATATAGTTGAGTTTATATTGAAAAAATTTAATATCACTAGATTTTTTCATGAAACTTTTAGTTTAGGGTATTATACTAATGATCAAGAACTAGCCAAACCGTCTCCAAAAGGCGTTCTCACGATATTGGATAAATTTAATTATGATCCAAAAGAATCAAAAGCTCTTTTCGTTGGAGACTCTAAATTTGATATTATTGCTGCTAAAAAAGCTGGCATTTATGCTTGTTTAATAAGAAGGGAAATAAATACACATAATAAAAATTATAATAAATGGGAGATTCAGCCAGATTTCGTCATAGAAGGGTTGGATGAACTACTTCATTTGTAATAATAGGAAATCTAAAAATTATTAACTTAATCATTCAAAATTAATGAAATAATAGATATTGAATGAATAAAATTAAATAATCAAACTGATTTTTATTTAATATTGAAAATCTTAAGAGACTTGTCCAAATGTCGACAAAATTAGGAGAGGAAGACGGTTTACGAAAAAAAGTGTGGAAAATTATCAATTTAATACAAGCGAACCAATTGTTTGTACACTATAAAGATTTGAGCATCAAATTCTTACCTAAAAAGAGTAAAAAAGTAAATACAAAATTATTACCTGAAATATTATCATTATGCATCCTTAATGCTATAGTTCCCAACTCCGCTATGTTATTGATTGGAGGACACGGAGGGGGTAAAACAACTCTTGTAAAGCTTCTAGGTAGGATGTTCACAGCAAATTCACTTAGCAATATTGAAAATTCAATCATCAGAGGGCATCCTCAACTGACTGAAGAGAAATTAATTGGTACATTAAAGTTAGGAAAATTAATGAAAGAAGGTGAAGAAGTGGTAGTATGGAGACAATTTGTTACAAATTTTTGGAAAATTATTGACGAGGTGAATCGGCTAACTCCATATGCTCAAGACATCTTATTATCTTTGCTTGCTGAGGGAACAGTTAAATACTACGACTCGATAGCAACTATTAATAAATTTTGTCTATTTGCAACGATTAATCCTCATGATGTTGGAACTTTTGAACTATCTCAACCATTTTTAGATAGATTTGGAATTTCAGTTCCAATATCAATGCCGAGCAGTCATGATTTACAACTTATCTTAACAGGAAAAGATGAGAAATATTCGGGGATGGATGAATTAATTCAAGTTCCCGAAATATTAACTATTGATGAATTGATGGAAATTTGGTATTACGTGAATAGAGTCTCATTCACTCCTGAAGTTAATAATTATATCCACGCTATAATAAGAGAATTTACACTTTGTTCAAGAGTAGACAAGGGTAATACTGAAGACATAAAACCTAGCACTGGATTATGTTCAGGCTGTCATTTCAATACAGCTCAAAATATCTGCAACAAAATTGATTCGATTCTAAGTGTAAGGGTTGCTAAAGATCTTTTAAGGTATTCTAAAGCTTTAGCATGGTTATTGGGAATAGATAAGATCGATGTTAATATTGTAAATACTATAGCACCATATGTAATTTCACATAGAACAATTTATGTAAAAAGGGAAATAGATAAGTCTCCGTATTTTGGAAATAAGTATGAGTTTTCTAAGAATATTTTAACAACAGTTCAAAAAAGGTTTAAAAATCGTGAAATCTGCTATGAAATCGCTGATAGATTTCGAGGAGGAAATCCTAATGAAATTGATTTAGCAGAGTTAAAAAAGTTTGAAAAGAATGATTTAATTGTACAATACGATTTAATCCCGTTTGTAACTTCTGTTAATAACAAGGAATATTCTCCGATTGCCCAACAAATACAACAAGTTGTAAAAAAAGGAGATATTAATAAGTTAGCTGAAATAAGAAATAATCTTTTAGAAGAAATCAATTTCCCAAATAGAGGAGACTTAATTGAATGGTGTAATCGAGAACTTTTTAGACAAACAGTTACCGATTATGTTATTAAATATTCTTATTGGAAAGAAGTATGGGCAGATATCGCGGCTGAATTCTCTAATTTAGATCAACCATTGAAGGAAGCGTTTAGTCAAAGACAAACTAAACAAATTCGTACAGAGGATATGCTAATTGAAATTAATGTGACAGGGACTAAAGAAGACTCGTTAGTAAATATTCAAATTTCTGGTGGATCTGAAGCTTTAAGACTAAAAACAATTTTAGATAATTTTGAATACATGCTAAAGGAAGAATAGATAAATTTAACGGTAAGATGATTCAATCTAGAAGAAGAAAAGGTAAAAAAATAAATAAAGAGCTCACAGAAAAGGAAAAGAAAACAATAGAGTTAGCTAATGTTGCATGGAGTAAGACGTTAAAGGAATTTTATTATCCTCCATTAAACGATCCTAATTATGTATTTGATTACACGCACTTAGAGGGTTTTTATATCGATCCTGAACACCGATGGCAAATAACAATGAATCTAGCTAATACACCTATATTGAAAGATGATCAAGAATATATTAACTATTTTTACATAATCTCTCTTCATGAAGTATCTCATTATCAAATTATTCCTTACGATGGTCTGACTCACGCTAAATTATTAAGAGCCGCTATGACCCATGTGAATCAAAATTATGCTCCTATTGTTGTAAATATTTTTGCTGATTTGGTTATTGACACTAAATTATACCAGAAATATTCTAATCTCATTGAATGGGAAATGGCTGAAACCTATAAACATATCACAAATAAAGGCCCAGTAAGTAATTTTAGTAAATTTTTATTTCGA
>JAEOTW010000154.1 GCA_016839655.1 Promethearchaeota archaeon
AATTGCTAAAAAAGCCTATAAAGAGGAGATTGCAAAAAGATTTGAGAGTGGGAATCCCAATATTATTCGTTTTATCTTAGAGGAAGGTTTATTGGATTATTTGAATAAAGAAGAAAAGATTTCATTACTTAAGCAACGATTTTTAGGGATCTTAAGCATTGTAGCTTTTCCTGATGAGTCTATAGATGATTATTTTAATAAAACTGTAGATTATATTTTTAAATCCCTACTTAAACTTGCACAAGAGAATGGTTGGAAAGATGAGTATTTCCCGGCTTTCTTACAGGTTATTAATGAATTACTTTATTACAAGTCCGAGGCTTTTTCCCAATTACTTGAAATAGCAAGAAAAAACGGATGGCGCGAAGATCTCTTCTATATATTCCTAGAGAGTATAGATAAATTTACTAATACTCATGATAAGTATTATAGTTTTGCCGATTTGATAGATTCAATTAAAACTTCAGATATCATTAACAATCCTAAAATAGAATCCAAATTTCTCATCCTCGCAGAAAGAATTAATAAATTACAAATAGTTGATGATTATGATGAAGAGATGAAATATTCCGCTTGTTCTCAGTTACTTAGAGTAGCGAAAATAACCGGATTGATAAAAGAACATATCTCTACTTTATTGGATGCTTTTTCAAATATCAATTATGAATCCTACGGCTTATATGACGATCTAATTTCTGCAATCCCTAATGTAAGCGATAGATTTGCTATATTTAAGATCATCCTTGAAAAGACTAAAAATTCAGGTTTACAATCTTACCTTTTTAATAGCTTCTTAAAAGCAGTCGAAGATCCTAAATTTGTTAAACAAAACATCGAATTTATTATGTTCTTTTTTGAAGAGGCTCTTAAGGATAACCTAAGTGAAGTTGAATATGAATTTTATCAAGCTTATATTTTTATAATAAAATTTATTGAAAAACTGATAGATATAGGATTTCTGAATATTAAAATAACTGAAAATTCAACTTACTATGCTAGCGATTATTATGAGAGACTGGATCATTGTACTAAAGGATTTTATAATTTAATCGAAGAGATAAGAGACACTGAAATAATAGAATATTTGATTCCTAATTTATTATTCACAATATGGGCATATTCAGATAATGAACTGATTTATGATATTTATAAATTGTTCTCTTTATTGATAGAGATTGCATATAAAAAGAACCTTTTAGAGAAACATTTAATCCATTTTGTAATATACTACAATTGGAATTCTGTTGGAATTAGGAATCTACTTGAGAATTTTTTAGAATACTTCAGTCGCGAGCAGATAGTTACTATTCTTACTCCGGCATTACAAAATACTGAGTTACTTCTGAAAAATAAACATTATAAACGCATTCTTGGGTTTTTTGAAACGTTCACAGAAGGGGGCGGTAATCCGTTTTTAAAGGCATTTCTTGTTCACGTTCTTCTGAAAAACTCAAGTGAGATTAATTTATATTTAGTAGACCAATATTTTTTACACCGTTTAGAAGCTGAAGATTTTAAAGAAGTACTAATAGAGCTAGGTCCAAAATTTTTTTTCTGCTTCCTTAATCCTACCTGGTATGGTTTAGAATACGCAAGTACTAAAATAGCTGAATTACTGAAACATATTTATAAAGAAATCCCGAAGATTCTAAGGAATCAAATGAAAAAAGCCTTGAAGGACGGATCATATGAGTTCCTCTTTTCATTTCTTAAGTATTCGATCTACGAGTTCTTTTATAATGTTTTTGATAAGGAATTTCTTTTTTCTTTGCTTGAAGATCATGACTCGACATTTAAGTTGCGTTTAATGGAACTACTCGAGCAAAAAAAAATCCAAAGTGAGGTATGGAGGGATTACTTAGAAGGAAAAGAGAAAAATCGTCAAGAAAGTATGACAAAAAGTAGATTGAAAGAAAATAAAATGATAATAACTCTCATTTTTATTAATATCTATCAAGAACTTGGACCTGATTATCTGTTAGATCTTTTTAATCTTCTTCCAGAACCCGCAAAAAAGCAATTAATAAAGTGCACGAAAAGATTGATAAAATATTCAAGTCAACAACATGATAACCGCAATCTAAACATACAACTTCATAAGCTAAGTTTGATCACAAAAATAAAACACTCTGCACGTGATTTATTGGGATTGATAGATAAAGAAGCATGGCAAAATTTAAAATATGTTACTATAGAAGGAGAACAGTTCTATATTATTAATAATAAATTGGATCTATCCAGGCAAAAACTTAGGGATATTAATGATATTTCAGGATTAGCTGAGCACACAGATTTAAAAGAATTAACTCTAAGTATTAATATGATTACCAAAATACAAGGACTAGATAGTCTCATCAACTTGGAGATTTTAAATTTGGGTGTAAATAAAATTTCTAAGATTGAGGGCCTTAAGCATTGTACTAAATTAAAATCTTTATCATTAGGTAACAACAACATTAAGGAGATCGAGAGCTTAGAAACTCTAAAGAATCTTGAGTCCTTGTTTATCCGAAAAAATAGTATATATGAGATAAAAGGACTTGATACGCTTAAAAATTTGAAGAAATTGTACATTTCCGAGAATCGGATTAATGAAATTAAGGGATTAGAGAATCTTAAAGAGCTTGTAATCTTAGACTTAGATCAAAACCATATCTCGGAGATTAAAGGAATATTTCACTTAGCTAAATTGGAAAAACTGTACCTTTATGAAAATAATATAAAAGATGTAAGTGATTTAGACCAGCTTGAGAGTTTAGAACAACTTACAATGAAAAAAAATCCAATTCTGGAATCGTATATTGTAAAATATTTATCACATTATACACACAATAAATTTATCACTACAAAACTACTTAAAAAATATTGTCGAGCGAAAAGAAGCAAAGAAGAATCAAGTTTTAATTTAGAGAAGTTCGTAGAAAGTCTTTTTCCTGAAGGGAATTATCGGAATAAAGAAAATCAAAGAAACATTTTCAATAATCTATAAATATTACATTTTCAACCAATTTGAAGGTACTTCTTTATAAATTGTAAAAAATATGGCTTAAGTTCCTTACCAAATTTCCGCTGTATTTGAAGAACGTTTTTTTCTTTATAATCATCATCAAATAACCTTAATAATTGTGCGGCTGCCCATTCTGAATCTCCAAATTTATCTATATATAATTCAATAAAAGGTATTACTCTATCATCATTTATCCCCGAAAATTGCTCTAAATACTTCAATGCATATATAACTTTATTCTTGTCTCCCGTACTAGGGCACTCTGGAAAATTAGAAATAAGTTTATCGACAATTTCTACTCTTTCCTTGGAACTTAGTGAATTAATCACGGCACTATATGTGGTCTTTTCCATGTTATTTATAATACCAATGGCTTTCGCGGCAGCTTCCCTCGTATTTACGTCGGAGTGAGTTAAAGTTGATTTTAATAAAGGTAAAGCTTTCTTTTCTTTAGTTTCTTGAAAAATTGAGATTGTATGATGTAATTGACTATGGCGTTTATCTGAATAACTATTTATGTATCGTTGGATATATTCTTCTCTCTCTTCCTCTTCTAAACTTAGGAAAAAATCAGAAATTTTTTTAAACTTAAAAGAGGGATCAATTTCACTGATTGCTTTTATGATTCGATCATCATAGTCTGCACTTTCTCCTATTTTTTTTTTTAGGGGCTCAATTATACGAGGATCCTTAAAAGCACCTAAAAGAGAGATGATACTTCCCCGATAATGGGGATATTCTGGTTCTTCCAAGACTTTAAACAACAAATCTATAGCTCTCTTATCCTTCATTTTTACCATCTTTTCTCCCGTTTCTTTAATATTGCCATCACTTCTTGTGCTAATAAAGTACTCAAGTTGATCTTTTAGGTCAGATGTTTTTAATTGGGCGAACAATTTACGCAAACTTTCAGCCTTATGATATACTCCTGATCTTTTGATTCTTTCATCTAAAACTTCGAGAATTCTCTCCTGTTCTCTGTCAGGAAGCATTCTATAAATTTCAAAGTAATTCTTATTTGCATACTTTGGATTTAGTTTTGCTAACGCTACGGCAAGCGTTTCTTGGTTTTTTGATGCTGTTTGAATGAAACATTTTATAAGTCTTTCTTCAAGTGATTCATCATCAATTTGGACAAGATAATCAATTACAAAAGGCTCGTATTTAATCAAAATTGTTAATTCATTCAGTAGAATTTCTTTTATCTCTGAATCGAAGTTAGAAACAACTTCCCCAAAAGATTTTGTTCCATCGGGGTTATAGAATTTCGACAATCTTTCTAAAGCTAGTTTTATAACGTCCGTATAACTTGAATTGAATAAGGAAAACAAACTCTTAAAAATCCTTTTTACCACATCTTTTGGAAAATATTCGATTAATTGGTGAAATTTCTTTTCACTATATGATGGATAAGTTTTATGAACCCATCTCAAATATGGTCTAACTTCGTTATTAAAATCATATTCATCATCGATTGCGATAATCGATTCATATTTTGTGTAGATAACATCTTCACTTTCTTCAGGTTTCAATGTTTTGAAATATTTATTAATTTCTTCCTTACTCGTTAGATCGTTGATTTCTACAAGAATTTCATATAGTAAATCGTGTAAAGAACTATATTTTTCTGCTATATAATATGCTTGGATAAAATATTTTTCTGCATTTTTTCCTTCTAGCTCTAATAAATGCCTTGCCGCTTTTTTTTTGCCTTTCGTAATAGCACCGGTTAATATATTTTGAAGAGAACTAATTACTTCCGATTTTTGGCTTTCTTCTAAAGAATTCACAATTTCTGTGAAATTTTTTGTGCGATATTCCCTATAAATAGTACTTATCGCCTGTGCAGCCCCTAAACTTTTATAGATACAATCGCTACTCAACGCTTCGATTAGTAGGGTTTTGAGTTGGGGATATTGAGACTCAGATAATTCATCTATTACGTGATCTACTAATCTCTCGTCATAGTCTTTTTCCGAGGAGTCTCCTTTTGCAAGGTCTCCTTTATAATATCGAGAAGGGGCTAAGCAGTCAATTAGAATCCTAATAGCTTTTTCATTTTTTATTATTGCTAAATGTTGGATGGCTTTCCTCTGAATGAAATAATTACTATTATATTTAGCAATTTGCTCGAGATTTGAAAGAATTCGCTCTTTTAATTTACTTTCTACTATGTTAAATGCTTTACCAAAGTTGTCATTTCTGAATCGTGGCTCATAATTCTCCTCATCTTCAGTATATTCCTTATTCAAATAGATTAACAATCCTGTAGCACTTGCCTGTCTAACTGATCCTGATAAGTTTACTAATCCTTCTTTTAATTTATCTAAGACTCTTTTGTCACCTGACTTTACTAATAGAGTTATATTTTCCCTCGTAAAATCCTCCATTAACTTATAAGAAAGATCATCTTTAACATCTTCCGATAAACTGTTCAATATTTGTTCCATATTTTTTTCCCCATATTTCTCGGGGAAGATTTCGTGAAGTGCATCTACAACTGCATTTTTAACTTCATTTAATCTAAGGCTTGTTTGACTAAGAAGGTTAATTAGATCTAGCTCAACGGTTTTGACTTTTAATTTTGCTAATCCATTCAGAATGTCTACGTATTCCAAAGAAGAAGTATCTTTCTTCCGTAACAGTTCTACTAAAATCTTGGCATATTTTATATGATAAACATCATTACTGGCTAAAATTACATGAACTTTTTTTTTTTCCTTAGCCCAAATATCCTTGTCTCGTATAATAGAAAATAGAACCTCTTGCATTCCAGGTGAATTATAATTCTGTAAACCTTCTAACGCTGCGCCTCTTAATCCTTTATCTTTCTTTATAGCATCAATAACAAAATCTTTCATCCTTGGATCTCCTGTAGCGATTAATGCTTTTAAAGCGCGTATTCGGAACTCCTTATTAAAACTCAGTTGATACGCTTTCTTTAATGGCTCGAATGCCGTCTCTCCCATTTTTTCAAAAAATCCCGCAAAACCATCCCAAGAATCTTCAAGACGTTTTATAAGGTAATGGATTGAAGACTCTCCAATTTCAACTAATTTCTGTATAGCATTTTGTTTTTTAATATCATCTAATCGCTGAAATCCTTGAATATAATCATCAATAATTTTGCTTATTCTATTTTCATCCATTCTTTTTGTAACTTTCAGTTTAATAACTTAATATTTTAATTTATAGATTATTTGTTTGAAAAATTTTCTATCTGTTTCTTTTTTTATATAGGTTTTGAATTCCTTTCATTACCCCTCAATTATACCAAAGTCAAAAATCTTACCCCAATAACTCAACTAAATGCAAAATGCTCTATTATACTATCAATGACTACCTATCACTTAGGTTAGAAAATGGTAGAACTGTCATTTATGTTAAGGATAAACGAGAATTGTTCGCAAATTGAATATAAGCGAAAGGAAAGCACACGTTTGGCTGATTTTTTTTAAAATAAATCTTGATTTTTACCTACCCAGATCTACTTGGGTGGCAAATGGTAGCATTTTGGGTACACTGCCTGTGCTGGGATCTCTAGGTAGGTAAAAAGAATGACGAATTTTTTAATTAAGAAATTTTATTTGTTAAGATTTTCTCTCTTCTTCAATAGTTTTTGTGAACACTTCTTTCCACCCCCTACTAGGAATCGTATCGATGAATTTAAAGAAATCTGGTAAGTGTTCTTCTAACGTTCCTGTTTTTTTTACCGTGTGAACTAGGAAATTAAATGGTTTTTTATAATTCGTGTCAAAACGACTAAAATTATCAAGATATTTTAAGAAAGTTGCGAAAAATTCTCCAACTAATTCCAATCTCCTAGCTATTCTAAGTAAATATACATAGACATTGTATTTTCCATAGGAAGACCCTCTAGGGAAAGATTCTAATAAAGTAAGAAAGCGACTTTTTAATCGAGAATGCATTTTATTCCTAAATTCGGGACTCTTAATGGCACTTATCAAACCATAAAACGCACGGAGTTTATTCCAATCAGGCATTTTATCCAACGCAATCATAAATGAATTGAAAAGTTCTTCAGTCCATTCATTTTTTTTTGCCGCATCAAGCATTTCGTCGAAAGTCTGGTAATTATCTATCTTCTCCAAAGTACTAATGATGGACTTGTTGTTGAGTTTGGGTCTGTTTTCACTTTCGATTCTTCTTTTATGTGCATCTGCTAAACCACGGAAATCCTCCATTAATTCTTCATAATATTTAGGATCCGTCTTCTTAATAATCTCTAATTCCCAATTTGGTTTCGGCTTCCCATATTCTATATTTCCTAAATCAGTTTCATATTTTACCTTCAATATATAGGAGTTGGTTGTACGTACTTCTTCAGGCCACATTATCTTGAATTTGTGGTCATCGAGATCAATAATATAGGCAATGCCTACATTCATGTATGTTTGGGAAGAAATTGAGGTCGTTGCGGTGGACATTTCTTTTATCCTTCCTTCGAAAATTCCTTCCAAAAACGTCTGAATGGGATGGATCCTCTCCATCACACCCCCATGTCTTCCAAGATAACTTTCTGTAAAATCTCCATCCCCATCTACAATCTTTACTTTCTCACACCTACTTTTTAACTGTTCCCAGCCATTCTTATGGTCCATATCTTTAATGAACACTTCAAACCAGTGGTCTAAATCAGATACATCCAAAAAATCATATTGCGTTAAATATTTTCCACCACATTTAAACCCAAATACACATGGATCTTCCATACTTTTCACCATTTCTTTAGTTTATATTCTTCTTTTCAAAATAAAAAATTCACCTTTCGTTTAATTTATTATTCTTATTTTCTTTTTTTTTCAAAATAAATGAGCCTATAATATCCCATCCACACTTTATTGGACAGTTTGCTCGAGATACATCTTGTTCCTCTTTAGAATAGAAATGAATACTAGTTGAGGTAAATTGAAACAATGGAGTAGAAAATATAAACGCAAAAATAATGATTTCTATCAGAGAAATCGCCGATACTATGGTTTTTTTATGTGTTTTCGATAGTTTCTTCTTCTCTTTCTTATAGTAATCCTTAATCGTAAAAACGGAGCCATCATCGTTATAGATGCATAAATCATCTCCAATTCTTTCATAATATTTCATGCATCTATATGATAAGGCATATTTTTAAACAAAAAATAGACAGAGATGTCAGAAGGTTTAAAAAGAAAAAATAATGATTATTTACTTAGCATTCTTATTTATACAACAGAAAAGACAAATATTTCATAACACATCTCATGACTGAGTTTGAAATTAACGAGTTCCTCACGCTGAAATTGGAAGAGAAAGCAACCAATATTTATGTAAATGGAAGAAGGATTGCTCTATGCAGATACTTACTACTCAATATTCCCGTCCAAATTGAATCTTATGGAAATATTAATTCAATTGATGAAGCGGCAGCGATATTTAAAAAATCAAGTTCGCTAAGTGGTTCAATTACTCCAAAGCAAGAATTCTGGGGACACTGCTCAAATATCCAAGCATGGGCGGAACATGATTATGATACTCGGCTGCTTCATTCAACTCTCTCATTCCCTCTACTAAAAGTGCTCTCAGAATCTGGGGATCCGAATGCAAAACAAGTATTTAAGGAAGAAATAGTAAAAAGAATTGAAGCTGGGTTTCAACCTACTATTATTTATTTGTCTAATGAAGGATATCTTGATTATATAGATAATCAAGAACTTAGAACAATACTCAATAATCCGAAATCAAAATTCAAAGAGAGTACTCTAAACAAATTAAATGCCATAAGCGCTGGAAAGCTTAAGCGATATGATACACAACATGAATTAATTAATTATACTTTTCTTTCTTTGCTTTTTTATGATTTAGATGAATTTCTTACTCATTTAAAAGAATTACTGAGAGTTAAAGATGTTTCACCGGGGAAAAATATCACCCACTTTTTAATAGGCAAGCTCTGGGCGTGTATCGATGCTTATATAGAACATTCGAGTGAAGAATCTTCACCGTATGATATTTTGTTATCTTATATCAATCAGGGAAAAATTGATGAAATCCAATCAATTGATATAGGGCTAGTAGGTGGGGTGTTAAGATTGATTAGAAACATGGATCATAAGGAATTTGCTCAGGATTTAGTAGAAATATTTTTAAATCCTAACTATCCTAACTATATAAAAGGCTTTCCATTAATTTTCCTAGAATTTCTTGGAGAGAGGAATATCATAAAAACTCTATTTAAGAATTCATTTTATACTATTTGTAATTCAGATATTGAATCTATTCCAGGAATAAAATTTATTGAAGCTTACCTGGGCACTGAAACAATAAAAGACGTAATATCTAAAAGTTTAAAAAGTGGAACTCCCGAAGAAATTGTACAAATTTTTTGCGGGCATCTATTGGATCACTTGAAACAAGAAGAATTTAAACTTTTGATTGAGACTAACTTTCCAGTCATCTTAAATAGTCTTGATAAACTCCCGTATTATGAGAAAAATATTATTTTCTATGGTCTAATTGATGTGTGTGAAGATATTGAACTAATGGACAAGTTTTTCTCTGTATTCTTGAAAAGTATAAACAATTACATAGTTTTTTCCGATTTCGTTGATTCAATTATGAAATTTAGATTGCTAGATAAATACTCTTCACAAATTAAAACACAATTAAAACAACTGTTTACCACCTATCAACATATTAGTTCCCTCGAATATGACAGTTTTGTTGCCATACTTAAAGTTCTTAGAGAGATGGGATGGATAGAAGAATATTTCCTTACCTTGTTTGATATTATAGATAAATTACAGGACCGACCCTATAGGGATAAGTATAAAGCTTTATCTACCCTCCTTATAATGGCAAAAAAAATGGGAAGGTTAGAGGAAATTTATCCTTTATTCCTAGAAATGATTGATAAACCATCCGAAGAAGAATATGATACGTTTTCCGGCCATCTCACACTCGCAAAAAGAATGGGATGGCTTGAAAGATGCTTCCTTGTTTTTTTGAAGAGAGTTTATAACTTTACCACAAGTCGCAGTAAAGCTCTCTCCGACTTACTTGAGATCACAATAGAAAAGGGATGGACAGAGCAAATTTTCCCAGCCTTCTTTGATACTTTAGATGATTTAAATCATTATCGAAAATATCTTGCGCTTTATGATTTGCTCAAAATCCTAAAAGGCACTGAGCTATTTAAGCAATACTATGTTCGAATTAAAAGTCTCTCCTTTTCACTTGTGAACGGTCTTGGTCAATTACCTGATAATCGCAAGCAGAATGCTTATCACAATTTGAACTTAGCAATAAAAGGCACTGATTTAGAAAATGACCCTATGTTTAAAAAAATGAAAGGATAGGAGCAATAAATGGAGAATAACAATTTAATATGTAAAGAATGTCTCTCTGGAGATATTATTTGGACAAGAGAAGGATGGGTATGTAGAAATTGTGGAAGACTCTTTAGTAATATTAAAGAAACTTAATAGGATACCCCACTCTAAATTAAAAAAGTCTGAGTAATTTTAATAAACGCGAAGAGTATAATTAACATTAAGAAAAAAGACAATAGTTACTAAACAATTCATGAATGAATTTAAGATCAATGAGTTCCTCAGTTTAAAATTAGAAAACGGGGAAGTTAATATTTATGTGAAAGCTGAACTTTTCGATCAGTGCAAATATTTAATGTTAGATATCCCACTTGATGACACCGAGAGACTTAATGAAATTGATTCAATTGACGAAGCTGCTGACGTTTTAGGCTGGAGAAATGAAGGACAAGAAGGAGTTGAATATGATATTGATCCAGAAACCGCGTTTTGGGGCCATTGCTCCAACTTGCAAGCATGGAACGAACACGATTACGATACAAGACTTTTACATAGCAATTTATCATTCCCTTTACTAAAAAGATTAACAGAGGTTGGAGATCCTCTCGCTAAAGATGTGTTTAAAAAAGAAATTGCAAAACGCTTTGAAAGTGGATATCCTTCTGTTGTTAAATTTATTTATGAAAATAATTTACTGGATTACCTTGGAGCACAAGATTTGATACTTTTAATGGAAAAAAACTTATCTACGACTCTGAAATATTTAATCCAATCCAATAAATTTCAAAAAACTCTTTCAAAAATACTTGAAGAAACAGAAGAAATTGGTTGGAGCGAAGAGCACTATCTTGCCCTCTTGGGGGTTATTGATCAATTAGATGAAAATGATAAGTATAATACTTTTTATGCTATACTTGAAGTAATGAAGAAAGCAGGATGGATAAGGGAGCATTTCCCTGCCATCTTGGAAATTATCGATAAATCACTATATAATGATATTTATGCTTTTTATAAATTATGGGATTTAGTAAAACCAAAGGAATCTGAAAAACAGTTTTCTACTTTTCTGGATTGTATTAGTAAATTATTCCATGTTGACATTAAATGGCAAGGTTTTCAGATGTTGCTTGAAGTAGCAGAGGAAACGGGATGGATAGAGAAGTATTTCTATAGTTTTTTGAAAGCTATTAATAAATTAAATGAGGAGAGCGCTCTTTATAAATTGAGAAAATCAATCGAATACTTATCAAATGAAAAATTGTACTCTCTTTTAACAGATAGCAATGACAATTTAAAAGAACAGCTTCTATATCATCTAAAACGTAATGAAAGGGGTTTAGAGTTTCTTTATAATTTGTTAAAAAATTTAGAATATAAAAACCTTCAAATTATTTTTACTGATGAGAATAATAATTTAAAAAGTTGGGTAATAGATCTTCTTCGAGAGGGTGTAGCATTAAAATTTCTCTTTTTCTTTATAAGAAAGATAGCCGATTCTGAATACAACGGGGCTTATAACGCTCTAAATCAATTCAAAAGGGAAATATTGAGAAATAATCCGGTAAGAAAACTATATCTTATAATGAATGGGCCTGAAAAACCCATGATTTTAATAAATCACTATAAGCTTTATCTTAAAAAAAATTATGCTCAAAATATTATTTTTATTCTACATGAAAAGTGTCATAAATCTTTAACTATAAAAGTGCGAAATTTTGATGTTATTATCTTCCTCTATTATCCACTCGACTACCTAAAATATTACCTACGATCGGAATCGGAAAAGTTCCATGGTGAAGTAATTACACCAAATATCGACGATATCCTATTAACAAGGATTCCGAAATATTTTCAAGACAAATTTTGCATAGAGATAAAGCAATCACTTGAAAATAAAATTATGTTATATACTCAAGAAGAAAAATTTTTAGAAGACATGGGTTTGTGTTTCAAGATATTATTTGAGATTATAAAAATTGAAACTGATGAACTAGAAACCATCATAAATAAATCAGATTCTATAGTAATTAGGTTTCTGATTAATAGACTCAACTCACTTAATCACTCGATTAAGAAAGTAAATAGGGCGGCAACTCGATTTAACATACATTCTATTTACGAAGAGGAACGCAAACACATAAAGGAACAATCTAGAGTGATTCAACTACTTACAGCGATCTTTACTAGACTTGATCAAAACCACTACCTAAGATTTCGTCCTCAAATTTTTCAATATTATTCGGATCATCATTTTTTCTTTATTGACGATGAAATAATACAAGAGATGAAATCAAATGAAATTCCTAAATCTAACAGTACTTTAATAGAAAAAGATGGATTTCAAATGCCTGAAGAAGAATACGAAGTACTTCAAGAAATTCAAACGACATTAAGAAATCAGTTCAACCCAACTCAAGTACACCTAATAGGAAGAAAAGTGAATGAATTTACTATAACATTATTAGGATACCATGGTATCGGTTTATTTTACGCGGTTTACAGAAATAGAATTTTCCAAGTGGAACTCTCTCAGTTGCGTGATTTTGGAGTAAAAAGCGTTGAAATTCCTAAATCAATTACTAAGTTAAAAGCACTTCATATCCTACTAATGACTAGTTTAAAATTAGAGTCCATTACGGAATATATCGGAGAGTTGAAATCTCTTAGAATCCTTAAATTATCATATAATAAACTAACCCAACTTCCTATGTCTATAGAGAACTTAATATTCCTCAAAATCCTCGAATTAAATAATAATGATTTACATCACTTCCCAGAATCACTAACTAAGTTACCGTCTTTGAAATTGTTAAACTTAAGTTCAAATAAGATTAAAGAAATTCCTGAAATTAAACATTTAAAAAACCTTGAAGTTTTAAATTTAGCTTCAAATCAAATTTCAAAAATTCCTAATTCTATAGGCGACTTAGCCTCCCTAAATACTTTAATTTTAAGTGGCAATAATTTATGTGACCTCCCTGAAGCAATTGGAAAACTGAGGAATCTAGAAACTCTTGGATTAAGTTCCAATAATCTTATTAGCCTACCTGAATCAATAAGACATTTATCCCCCCTGAAATATTTATGGTTACGCAATAATCCTTTAAAATCAGATAAAAAATTTAGAGCATTACTAGTTGAATTAGTTAAGAATGGTGTTAATGTAAACCTATAAAATATGTTCTAGAACAGAATGTTCGTGAGCAAATCATAGGCATTAAACTATAAAACTACTCTAAAGAATGATAGTGAAAATTCATCTTAGCGTAAATAAAAGATTATTTAATGATAATTCAATACTCTGCACATATTTTATAAGCATTTTTAAACAATAATAATGAATTGATAATTTTTAGATAAAAAGTATTAGACTCATAACTAAAAGAATTTTTATTATAATAACGATTATAATAATTATCATCATAATAATGATAATTCAATACTCGGTATTCCTTTATAAAAAGAAATAATATATCAGAGATGAGAAAAGAGGATGAAAGAATTTGATTTTTATAAAAGGCTAAGTTCCTTCTTGGATACTTTGGGTGAAGATAATTTTAAAAGAGAATTCCAAATTTTAAGTGAAATATTCAGGGAAAGAGAAAAAATCCTGAATGTTTACCAATCAAAATCGGTGTTTAAACATGCCGGTACGTTGGATTTGAATTATATCCCTCCAATATTGAAAGGTAAAGATAAGGCGATGCAATCATTAATCTTTAATTTTAGGAGAATTCTTGAGGAAGAAGAGCCTCCATCCATTAATTATCTAATCTTGGGGAAAGGAGGTACAGGAAAAACATTAGTTGCAAAATACTTTGGCAAGACTCT
>JAEOTW010000155.1 GCA_016839655.1 Promethearchaeota archaeon
GTGAATGATATGAGCTTTATTATTTTAAAGACAAATGAGATGCTTGGTTTCCAAGATCCTAATATGAATGCTAGATATTATTCTGGAATTAATTCAAAGGAATATTTACGGCGTTTAACTGAAGTAAATGTAAACATGGGGGCATCTCCAAGCATTCATAATGATAGAACTATGATTGAAGCATTGGTTCACGAAGGTTTTACTATAGAAGATGCTAGAGATTGGGCTGCAACTGGATGTGTTGAGCCAAGCATTGTAGGAAAACATTATGGTCATACGAATTGTATGCTTTTAAACTTGGTGGCTCCCTTAGAAATGGCATTGAACAACGGAATTATTCCATTAACGGGAGAAAAAATGGGAATTGAAACTGGCGATGTTCGTATCAATTTTATAACATTTGAAGATTTCCTAAATGCTTATAAAACTCAACTCAAATATTTAGCAGAGCAATCAATTGAAATTAATAATTATTTGGGGGAATCACATAGATATATACATCCAACACCACTTTTATCGAGTTTTTACGAAGGTCCTTTAGAAAAAGCTAAGGATCTTATTAATGGTGGCGCCGTATATAATACTTCGGGAGTTGCACTTGTTGCACTTACGGATGTAATTGATAGTTTACTAGTCATTAAGGATTTAGTCTACAATAAAAACGAATTTAATTTTGCTACATTAAAGGATGCTATTGATAATAACTTCGAAGGTTACGAGTCCGTTTTGCATAAAATAGAACAAGTTCCAAAATTTGGTTCAGGTGAGGATGGAACCATTGAAATGGCTCAGGATATAATTGATTTTTGTTATGATATTTACAATTCTGTCGAAAATTATAGAGGTGGTAAATATCTGGTAGGCTACTGGTCGATAAGTTATCATACGGGATTTGGAATGCTGACTGGAGCTTTACCATCGGGTAGAAAGAAAGGAAAGGCGTTAACTCCAGGATTAACTCCCGCACCTGGTACCACTGATATCTTACTTCCGAGCATTCAAAGTGTTGCAGCTTTAGACTTCTTAAAAATGGCAAATAATGCTTCTTATAATGTGAAACTTGTTCCGCATCCAGCTGATGACCATAAACAAACTCTAGATCTTTTCACGAGCTATGTCCAGAGCTTTTTTGATCTAAATGGGATGCAATGGCAATTTAACGTTGTATCTTCGGAAACTATGAGAGATGCGATGGCTAATCCGATTGATTATAGATGGCTCTTGGTTAGAGTCTCAGGATATAATGCTTATTTCACAAAACTTAATAAAAACATGCAATTAGAACTGATTGAAAGGCATGAATATCATTCAAGATAGCAAATATGCAATATTTTTATTTTTTAATTTTTATTTCTTGAAATAATGACAGAGAAAACCCTTATAGTAGACATCAAAAGAAATGCGTTAGATGATGGTCCGGGAATTAGAACACTTATCTTTTTTAAAGGTTGTCCCCTTTCTTGCGTTTGGTGTCAAAATCCAGAAGCAAAATCTCCTTTTATGGAACTATATTTTGATAAGGAATTGTGTGCAGAATGTGGTAAATGTTTAGAAGAATGTAATCAAAATGCGATTAAATTCGATTATAAATATCGTATAGATCGAAGGATATGTAACCTATGTGGACGTTGTATAGATTTTTGTCCTAATAATGCCTTAAAATTTGTAGGTAAAATGTATACAATCAAAGAATTAATGAAGATTATTTTAAAAGACAAAGTATTTTATGATAATTCTGGTGGAGGAGTGACCCTTTCTGGAGGAGAACCTCTCTACCATATGGATTTTGTTCATAATCTACTCAAAGAACTTAAAAAAGAAGAGATCCATATATGTATTGAGACATGTGGGTTATATAATAAAAATAAATTTGATGAGCTGATACAACCGTATGTTGATTTAATTTATTTTGATTTAAAGATGTTCGATCCTAATCTTCACGCCCAATATTGTAAAGTTTCCAATGAGCGCATTTTGGAAAATTTTGAAAATTTAATTAATAAACAAAATATAGAAGTTCTACCAAGAATCCCCCTTATTCCTGATATAACAGATACATCAGAAAATTTAAGTAAGTTAGCACGCTATTTAAAAACTCTACATATAAAGAGAATAGGATTTGTACCATACAATCCATTATGGTTATCCAAACCAGAAAAGATTGGTTTCAAACCTTCATATCATCATTCTGAATGGCTTTCTAGTAAGAAAAAAGACCAAATTAAATCATTTTTTTCAGATTTTAATTATAATAATTTTTAAATCTTAAAAATAAATGAAATAACTTCATTATCAACTATTAAAAACTATTTAATATGATTAAATCCAATAGTATTATTGTTAGAGTTTTAATTATGAGGATGAATTAACTATGGGAAAAATATTAAGAATTGATTTAGAAGCTAAGAACTTTACTACAGAAATTGTAGATCCTGAATTAGAAGAAAAATATATTGGAGGGGCTGGAGTAGCTGCTGCAATCTTTATCAAAGAAGTCCCCCCCGCTATTGATCCTTTTGATGCTCAAAATCTCCTTATCTTCTCTTTAGGTCCAATTTGTGGAACTCCTATCCCATACTGTGGTAGACATTTTGTTATGGCAAAATCCCCGTTAACCAAGATTTTAGGTGAATCTTCTGCTGGTGGCTTTTTTGGAAATGAA
>JAEOTW010000156.1 GCA_016839655.1 Promethearchaeota archaeon
GAGTTAAAAATTTATTTAAATTAACAAAGATATTATTAAACAATGGATTTAAGAAATTAATAGCTGATCCATTATTAGAAACACCAATTAGTCCAGGAATTTGCAACTCTTTGGAAGCTTATTTTCTATATAAAAAGAAAGTTATTGAAAATAAGTATGAAGTTTTTGAATTACCAATGTTTTTTGGAATTTCGAATGTAGTAGAACTCATGGATATTGATTCTGTCGGAATTAATGGACTTTTAGCTAGTATTGCAATTGAATTAGATATGGGAATTCTTTTTACTGTTGAACATAGTGCAAAATTAATGGGAGGGGTAAGAGAATTAAAAGAAAGTGTAAAATTAAATTATATTGCTAAACATAATAAAACTCCCCCAATAAACCAAGGAATCTCAGTATTCAAGGCTAAAGGAAAAACAAGTCAAGAGATACCTCCTATAAATCAAGCTAATGTGATATTAGTAGATAAAATCGTACAAAATTATATCCCTGATACTAATGGATTTTTTAGAATTTATACAGATAACTATTCTAAAAAAATTATTGTTCATTTCTACTCTTATGATAATAAATTACTTCAAACTTATATTGGGGAAAATGCTGAAGTTTTAAGTAAAAACATAATTCAAAATGACTTAACTAAAGATATATATCATTTAAATTATTTAGGGAGAGAGCTGAAAAAAGCAGAAATTTGCATTTTTTTTGGAAAACCTTATATCCAAGATGAATAAAAAAAAAATATTTATTAAACTATTTTATGACATATCTTTGCGTCGATTCCAGGTTCTAAAAGTGGACCTAGTTTTGCCATGTTTTTACCTAAATTTTTATTATGTTGTTTCAATGCATCAGAATCAGCATATACTTCATAAAAAATAATTGAATTTTCCTCTCCCTTTATTGTGTGAGGAATGTATTCTAAACATCCTGGTTCTGATTCTTTTATTTTAGGTATAACTTCTTTTAAAGCTTCAATTGCTTTTTCCATATTTCCGGTTTTCACTCGAACTGTTGCAATTAATGTTATTGGGATTACAATCACCAATTCTTTCTTTATAATGTTATTATTTCTATTTATTTTTAAAAGATAATTAATAAAAATGTAACTTCCATAAAAAATTGCTTGAATAATAAATTCATGAGTAGAAATTTATATAATTAATAAACTTATATAGCATAGGCTTAAGAACTAAATAACGTTAAATGGTCTGATATTATGATCCCAAAAAATATGGAATCATTTCTTAATGAACATCTCCCTAAAGCTACTTTTAAAGCTCGTCTTAAAAAAGATCAAGGAAAATGTTATCTAGAATTTAGCAACTTAGATATACATCTTTTATCACATTTAGGGATTATAAGTGATAAAGTAGGTCCACACTTAGTTGCATGTATATGGGATGAAGATTCTCCAATTGAAATCGGAGGATATGTAGTCGTGGATTCTCTAGCAGGAGGTCGCCCTTCAATGGGGGGGATTCGGATGTTACCAAGTATAACTCCCTCTGATATCCATAATCTAGCACGAGGTATGACGTTAAAAAATGCTGCTGCTAATCTTCCTTATGGGGGCGGAAAAGCAGGGATTTTAGCCGAAAGGAACCTCTCTCCCGAAAAACATACTAAAGTCGTCCGTGGTTTCGCTCGATTAATTCAAAGATATAAAGAAATTTACCTTCCCGGACCTGATGTCGGAACCAATGACGCTGACATGAAAACTATTGCAATTGAGAATGGTTTAGATAATGCTCTTTCTAAGCCTGCTGATATGGGAGGGAATCGAATTGATGAGCTTGGAGCTGCCGCTGGAGGTGTTATAATTGCGTTACAAACTCTATTAGAAATTATGCCGAGATTAAGAATTCTTACTCAGTTCGCTAATTTGGAAATTCCTAATACAGAAAATCTTACTATATTGATTCAAGGTTTTGGAGCTGTTGGTGCACATGCAGCTCGTATCTTGAAAGAAAGATTAACTGAAGCAAAAGTTATAGGTATTAGTGATTTGGAGGGATATTTGTATAATGAATCTGGATTACCTATTGAAGAATTATTTAAATTATGGAGAAAAAATAAATTAGTTACTAATATATATTTTAAAAATCAACTAATCTCAAAAGGGTATAAACATCCAACTAAATTTTCAACAAATGCAGATAATTTGCTCTTAGAAAATGCATTTTGTTTTATTCCTGCAGCTCCTATTTTTAATTATTTATGTGTTAGAAGTTCTGAAAAACCTTCAATGACTGTTGATCGAATGGGAAAATGGTCAGTGATTATTGAAGGTGCAAATACATATTCTCCTGATCCAAATAGAAAAGCTGCTCGCATTCGGATGGAACAAATTGTATATCGAGAAAAAGGAGTTATGATCGCAAATGATTATTTAGTTAATTCGGGGGGAGTAATATTTGCAGCTCAAGAACGTATTGTAAAAACCCCAGATCACCTACAAATTCCAGACGAAATGTTAGGCAATCGTGAATTAGTACAAAAATGGTTAAAAGATCATGCAAATGAATTTGCTGAATTATCAAAACAACGCTTAATAGCAGGTGAAGAATATAGAGAAAAAGTAATTCATAATAACATGATTGAATTAGTTGATATGTTAACTAAATCTCCAGATATATTACCCTGTACTGCTGCTGAACAAATAAGCCTTCAGCGTCTTACAGCAAAAGAAAGACAGCGTACAGCTAAAGAGTTTATGATACCAATACCAACTATCGACGTTAAAAACACAATTCAAGAAGCTGCATCATTAATTATTAAAGAACTAAGTGATATTATAGCTGTTCTTTCGAGTGGTAAACTTGTAGGTGTTGTAACTGATTGGGATATTACTAAAGCTATGGCGGAGGGAAGTAAAGATGCTACTCTTGATAAAATAATGACTAAAGATGTTATTACAGCTCATCCAAATTTTACAATTGTAGATATTGTACGTGAATTAGAACAATTTAAAATCTCAGCAATGCCTGTCGTAGAAGAGGGTATTGTTTTAGGAAAAGTTAACTCAGATCTAATTGCCCAACGCTATGTTTTAGATTTACTCCAGTCTCGAAAACCCCATTAATAATTAAAATTTCAAATATAAATTAATAAAAAGATCAAGATCTTAATAGTATTTTATAATATTATATATAGTATCTCTTTGTGCTGGTCTTTTTCCTGCATTATTTATTATTTTTACTATTTCTTCTGGAGATAAATACTCGCCAAATTCAGCACCAGCACTTTTTGAGATATTTTCTTCCATTAATGTTCCTGAGAAGTCATTAACCCCGTAATTTAAAGAAACTTGCGCAAAATTTGGTCCCAATTTTACCCAACTACATTGGATATTATCAATGTAATTATTTAAGAATAATCTTGCTACGCAAAATAGTTTTAAATCATCCATTCCATAGTTTGGTTTTAAAGGAAAATTTTCAAGCTGAGACAAAATCGGATTTTCTTTAACGAATGGTAATGGTACAAATTCAGTGAAACCATGAGTTTCCTTTTGTATATCTCTTAATATTTCCAAATGCTTAACTCTATCACTTAACCTTTCAATATGACCATACATTATGGTAGACGTTGTTGGAATCTTTAATTTGTGAGCCGTAGTTATAATTTCTTTCCATAGAGAAGTATTTACCTTATTTGGACAAATCACCTTTCTTATTTCATCAACTAATATCTCTGCGGCTGTTCCTGGAATAGAATCCAGCCCTGCTTTTTTTAATTCTCTAAGTGTGTCTACTATCGAATTTTCATATAATTTGGCCATATAGAATATTTCTTGTGGAGAAAATGCATGTATATGCATCCTAGGGTCGACATTTTTAACAGTTTTAAGAATATCTAAATAAAATTCAAACTTTACTTTAGGATTTATGCCACCTTGAATACAAACTTCCGTACATCCTGCATTTTTAGCCTCAATTACTTTTTCTCTAATTTGATCAATATTAAGTAAGAATGCATTAGGATCTGTTGCTGGTAAACTGAAAGAACAGAATTTACAGTGCTGATAACAAATATTTGTGAAATTTATATTTCTATTTATAACAAAAGTTACAAGATTTTGCTTTTTTTCAAAGCAGATCTGATCAGCTACGTATTGTAAAGCAAAGAATTCTTTTCCCCTTACTTTTAAAATCTTTAAGGCTTCTTCTGAACTTATTTCATCTGAATCTAAAGTCTTCTGTAGAATCTTCCGTATTTTTGGACTGATATTTTCAGAAAACTGAGTATTTATCATCTAAATTTATATTATCTATTACTTTTTTAATATTTTCTGGACAAAAACTTTCTTTCTTTATAAATTTGCTATAGATGGGGAGTCTTTCTTTGAGATTATAACATTTGTCATTACAAATTTTATATAGATCATCTATTTGGGGCCATTGATTTTCAGGATTTATAAAATCTAATGTAAAAGGGGAAATTCCACCAAAATCATCAATGCCCATATCGATAAACTCTCTTTCAAAACCCTTTATAAGATTTGGTGGAACTTGAATAGCAATTTCGTTTTCAAAGATAATTCGAGCAAATCCTACTATTTTAAGCATTTCTTCAAGAGTAATTAACTTTTTGGGCTGGTAAGGGATATTTTGTTTATTTATGAAATTCTGAATTATTACTTCTTGTATATGCCCATATTCATCATTGATCTCCTTAATTAAGTATAAATCTCCAATGATATCTTCAATACTTTCTCCAATACCTAATAATAAACCTGTAGTAAATGGAA
>JAEOTW010000157.1 GCA_016839655.1 Promethearchaeota archaeon
ACTGATCCTCATTACGGTATGTGTCTTAAGTGTTATTTAAAGGAAAATCCTTTATTTGAATTGCCAGATAAATTTGCTTTAAATATTTGCATTGATTGTGGAAGTTATTCTAAAAAAGATATGTGGATCAAGCCTGAAATCAACGAGATATTTTCTATTATTGAAGAAGCAATTCAAAGACATGTGTTAAAAAATCTTATAAAAAGAAATAATATTGATTTTTCAGTTTCTTTTGATGAAGATAGTTATATTTTTTCGTCAAAAGATTTGTTAGTTTCACTTGAAGCACCAGTTCTTGGATTTCTAAGGACCGATTCAAATATACGACACACGCAGACAATAAAGGTAAATATAAATTATATGTTATGTAAGAATTGTACCAATTTAAGAGGAGGGACTTATTATCTTTCTATTGTTCAATTAAGAGTTAAGGATGATGACCATTTCGGATTGATAACCAAAATCTTAGATGAAATTCATGATTATGTGGAGAAATTATTCAAAAATGATCCTAAACAATATATTTCAAAAATTGAGGATCAAAAATACGGGGTAGATTTATATCTTAGTACAAACGAATTAATGAATCATTTAATTAAATTTCTAAGATCAAAGTATCACTTTTTATTTAAGAGGTCAAAAAAATTAGTGGGGAGAGATAATCAGAGAGGTAAAAATCTTTACAGGTTTAAATCTCTGATTAAATTTTTACCTGTGAGTATTAATGATGCATTATCAATTGAGGGAAAGAATTATAGAGTTGAGGGCATTATGAAAAATAAAGTTATCCTCCGGAATGATAATAATACTAAATTCATAAAAGATTATTCCTACTTTTTTAATGAAAAAATAACTAAAAAAAAGGACTAGAGGACAGAGGGTTGGAAGAAGATAATAAAGATTCTGATGAAGAGTTTGAAAACGTTTTGGATGATGAGATTCATAAAGATTTCGATGCAAATATAGATGAATTGCAGAAAAGAAAAATTGATAATAAAAGAGTAAAGAAGATTGACCAATCAAAAAAAAGGGCGGTAATAGAGTCTGTTTTTGATGAACGGACAGTTTTTTCTTTGAATAAGTTATTAGTAAATGGCCCGTTAGATAAGGTTGAAGGTGTTATTTCAGCGGGAAAGGAAGCAAATATTTATCTAGGATATGATTTACAAGGAAATGAAGTTGCGATAAAAATATACAAAATTGATAGTAATACATCAAAATGGATGAGGAATTATATTATTGGAGATCCGAGATTTAAGAATATACCTCGAAATGTCTCAAAAATTATTTTTTTATGGGCAAGTAAAGAATACAAAAATCTAAAAAGGGCACATAAAGTCGGTTTAAGTGTCCCAAATCCTTTATTTATTAAGAAAAATATTTTAATCATGGAATACATAGGATTTGGACCGATCCCAGCACCTTTGTTGAAGGATATAACAAAACCAAAAGAACCTGTTAGCCTAATGAATAATTTATTAACATTTATAAAAGAATTATATCAAAAAGCAAAGTTAGTTCATGGTGATCTCAGTGAGTTTAATATATTATATCATAATCAAAAACCAATTGTAATTGATATATCTCAAGCGGTGTCAATTCACCATCCAAAAGCAGAAGTGTTTTTAGTACGTGATATAAAAAATATTTTTAAATATTTTGAAAAATTAGGAATAGAAACACCAGATCCTAAAGATTTTTATTATGAAATTATTAATATTGATACTTAAGCAATTAAAAAAAATTGAAAGATTTATCGGTAAAAGAGAGTAAAATGAAAATTGGGAAAAATCGTATAGCTGTTTTAATAGGCAAAGATGGAGAAATAAAAAAGGAAATTGAGAAGAACTTAGGAGTTAGAATTAATTTAGATAGTAAAACAGGTAATTGTGAGATACTAGCTAATCCGGAAGATCCAAACTATATGCCACTTAACATTTTCACAGCCCAAAAGATAGCGAATGCAATTAATCGAGGTTTCAATCCAATAAAAGCTATGAAGTTATTAGAAGAAACTTACGACATAGAGATTTTTAATCTTTTGGAAATTCTTGGAAAATCGGATAAAAGAATTAAACGCATAAAAGGACGAATTATCGGGAGAAATGGAGAGATGCGAAAAGCCATTGAAAGATATGCTGAAAGTTTTATCTCTGTATACGGTAAAACCGTCTCGATCATTGCAGATTATGATAATTTACAAATTGCAAGAAAAGCAGTAAGCATGTTGATAAATGGTATACCTCATCATGTAGTCTTAAAATTTCTGGAAGATAAATTCAGCGAAAGTAAAAAAGAGCAATTTAGACAAATGTATAAGCCTGAATTTTAAAATTAATTTATAAACATATTTTTATAAATTTTTGATGCTTCTTCAATCAGATCTTTACCATATATAATTTCTTTTAATTCCTCCAACATCGAGTTCGCATTTTCTATGTGATTATTTGAGTATATTTCTTTAAACTCTTCTTTTTGATAATTTTTAAGGTGGATTTCAAAGCTTTTAATAGAATACAAATTAGTATCGTAGGATTTGAAGATAATAATATAACGTGGATAGAGGTTTTTTTCTCTTAAAGAAATCGCCCATCCATTAAAATAAAATTCGGTTTCAAATTCAAAGAAATGCTCCCATTTTCGAGTTTTTTTCATAATTTTATTTATTTCTACTTGAGTTTCAGGAGAATACTTATTATTCATATAAAAATGTATGTATAGGGTTATAAAAAGGGGGAGTAAAATTGCCTTAATCAAAAGCAATTTCGCCTATATTAAAAATATCATCTGATAAGCCTACTTTTGAATTCTTTTTCGTATTGGAACTATAAAGAGATTTATTGAAGGAATAGCCACTTCCAAAAATTTGAGGAGATTTAATACCTGTTATTAAGAGCATAACTCTTAAAAGACCATCAAATTCATCCGATACTCGAGCGCCCCAAATCACCATTGAATCATTTACATCCATTTTTTCTGAAATTGTTTTTGCTACTGAGTTTGCTTCTGCCAATGTCATATCATTTCCTCCACATATATGAATTAAAGCGCCTTTGGCACCATCAATGCTCACGTCTAATAAAGGAGTATTTAGCGCATCATCAATAGCCTCTTCTACTCTATTTTCTTCCCCACTAGATTCACCTACTCCAACAATGGCAACCCCACCAGTGCTTAATATTGTTCTAACATCAGCAAAATCTAAATTTATTAAGGAAGGCAATGAAATCGTTTCAGTAATTCCTTTTACCATTGTAGCTAAAACTTCATCAGCTACACTAAAGGCT
This sequence comes from Promethearchaeota archaeon, assembly GCA_016839655.1. The sequence goes on from JAEOTW010000157.1 coordinate 3,288, forward strand.
TCTATAATTGGTAAATTAGGAGCGATTTGTAGCAACCTATTGTTATCTATTACTACTAGGGTATCGACGTACCGTTTTAATAGATTTAATCCCATCTTAGCTTTATCAATCCGTCCAATTTCAGTTTCAAACGGCAACGTTACCACACCTACTACAATTGCACCTTCTAATTTTGCGATTTCTGCTATGATTGGAGCACTTCCGGTACCTGTTCCTCCTCCTTCACCACAAGTAATAAATACTAAATTTGATTCTCTTAAAATTTTAGTTAAATCTTCTCGTGATTCTTCAGCTGCGGCTCTTCCAATATCTGGATTTCCACCCGCTCCAAGACCTTTAGTTAAATTCTTTCCAATTAATATTTTAATATGTGATTCGACACTATCCAAATGTTGGCAGTCGGTGTTTACTGCAACGCATTTTGCTCCTCTAATTCCAATTTTCATTAGTCTATTAACTGTGTTATTCCCTGCACCACCACATCCAACAATTTTAATATTAGCATAGCCAAAGCTATCAATCTGAGTACGAGTTATTTCTCTTTTACGTGCATTTTTTATAAATGATTCCATAATCAATCTAATTTTAATTTAATTTGTACAAAGAATTAAAATAAAAAAATTAGAATTAATGTAATATCTAAATATTATATAATTCTCTTGTTTTTATTCACTAGTGATATCAATTTAATGAAAAATCTCCATCTGTATCGGGATTAAAGATTTCTTTCAAACTATTCCTATTAATGAGAATGATTTTTGGCAGTAAGTAAGGAAATCTATTTGAAAATGTTAAACAATAAGCCCCAACATTAGTTACGAGAATTTTATCACCTTTACGTAATTCTTCGGTGAAAAAATAGTCTTTTGCCAATACGTCTTGATCTGTAGGGATTATACCTGCTATAGAAGTTTTATATTTATGTGGGTTATCTATCTGTGAAGCATTATAAAATCTTAAAGAACAACGTGCAAATTTAGGGCAAATATGATTTCCAATATCTAAGAAAATCCATCTATCGTCTTCAACCTTTACTATTTTTGAAATAAACAAACCAGCATCTCCCATAAAGTATCTTCCAGGCTCAAAATAGATAGATTTGTAATTGATTTGTAATCTCTCTAGAGTAGATTTAATATCTCTAGCAACAGTATTTAATTGTTTCTGTGGCATAATTGTTGCTTCTGGAAATCCTCCTCCTAGATTAATATTGTCAACAATAACTCCATGATCTGCGAGGAGTTTCATATTTTGTGCTATTGACGAGATGTTTTTCTTGAACTGATTGATATTGTTCATTTGTGTACCATAATGTGATAAAAGAGTTGTAATACGGAGATTTTGATAATTCTTATGAACTCGAGCAAATTCAATAATTTTCTTCTCATCTAATTTAACTCCTAATTTACTTTTATATTTCTGAGAATTTACTCGAATACAAATATCTTGAATATAATTATATTTCTGAGCAATTAAATTAACCTTTTTTAAGTCTTTTAAGTCATAAATTATAAATTCCTTTATTTTATTTCTAATACCTACTTCTATCAGTTCTTTTGGTAAATATGGTCCACCAACCAATATTTTATTAGTAGGGAAACCAAGTTTTAGTGCTAACTTCAATTCCGGTAACCCTACTATTTCAGCACCAATTCCCTCAGAAAGAGCAATTTTACATATTTCAGAAAGATAATTGGCCTTAAATGAATAATAACATTGGAAATCATCGAATACTGAATTGAAAATGTTATTAAAAGTTTTTATGTTACCCCTAATTCGATTTTCCAAAAAAATTAGTATTGGAGTTTTAAATCTCTTAACAATATCATTCAAATGGATATCATCAAGATAAATTTTACCCTCCTTTTTTGTTATAATAGGATTTCCTGAAATATTTTTCATATACGAGTCAGTTATAATTTTTTATTACATTTTGATATGTATTGTGGGTTGTTTCAGCAATAATTTCCCATGTGAATTTTTGGGATACTTTTATACTTCCTGCTAAACCATATTTTGTTCTTAATCTTTTAGTTTTTAGTAGATTAATAACTTTTTTGGCAATATCCTCATGATCATCAAATTCAACTAATAATCCATCAATATTTTCCCTAATAACCTCAGGAGTTGCCCCAATCCTAGCTCCTATAACCGGTTTTCCTGCTGACCATGCTTCCAGAAAGGATATTCCAAATGCATCGCTTCGACTAGGCATTAAATAGATATCTGCTTCTTTAAATGCAGCTAATTTTTTCTTATCATAATATCCAGTTAGATTATCAGGAGTAAAATTGATTATTCTTGTATTTTCAAGTTTAGAAATTTTAGATAATTCTTTATTAAACGCAATTGTTGAAGGTCCAATAAATACAAAGTAGACTTTCTTTATTTCTTTAATAATATAAGGTATTGATCTTAGAATTGAAAGAGCTCCCTTTTCATAATTTTTATAGCCACAAAACAATATTAATTTATATCCTCTTTCTTTCTTATCAAAAAATTTCTGTTTAAAGGAATACTGAGTTAGGGTCGATTTTTGATTTTTTTTAAATTTCGAATAATCTACGCCCATGGGTATGACTTTTATTTTATCCTCTGAGATTGCACATTTCCTAATTAGATAGTTTTTCTCAAGATTTGTACAAGCAATTAGTAGATCAAATTTTTTTAAAACATCTATTAATTTAGGGTTTGAATACC
>JAEOTW010000158.1 GCA_016839655.1 Promethearchaeota archaeon
AATTGAGCATAAATATTGATGAATCTGGATCAGATTTAGACATCTTTATCTTTATAGTTTTTTCAATACCAGTCAGATCTGTGGGTGGAGGTTTATTTAATCCCATTAGCATATGATGATGAATTGCTACTGGTTTAGGTTTATCTAGTTTTTTAGCAACCTCTCTTGCCAGCATATTTACCTTTCTTTGATCTAAACCAAGTTGACAAACATCAGCGGGGAGATAAAAAATGTCTGCGCACTGCATCAATGGATATAAAATTTGGGAAGCATATAATTTATCAGATTCGCTCCTCCCCATAATTTGTGTACATCGTTTTACACGTTTTAAGGTTGTTTCTATCCCTATTTTAAGTACTAATTCCCAATATTTGTCTTCTTTTACTAGATCTGAAGCATAAATAAATTCGATTTTACTCAAATCCATTCCACATACTTTCCAAACTTCTATGAAAAAATCTCCTACTTTTTTAATGACTTCTAAATTACCACCAAACTTTTTGTTAGCTGCTGCATGCCAATCAGCGACCAAAAACTTAAAACGTATCCCTGCTTTTGTAATTTTATTCACATTAATAGCTCTAAGGAGTCCTTGAGCAATATGAATATTTCCAGAAGGCTCAAAACCATCATAAGCGTATATTTCTTTATTATTGTCTACTTTCCATTTTATCATTTCTCTTAATTCATTTAAATCAATGATTTCTTCTCCAACTTCTTCCATTAAAGCGATTTTTTCATCTAAAGTTAAAGACATATTATCTTTCACTAAACCTTATATAATTTAGGAAATATTTTGATTGATATAACATTTATGGAATTTAGAAATTCATTGTTAATCTAATTGTCATTTCTTGCGAATTTTAATCGATATATACCTCCTGGAAACCATAAAACGATGCCTAATAAAGCGCCGAGAAAGAATGTAATAGGATCATTCCATAAGAAAATTTTATAGATGATTGTTATGGAAAGAACTCCAATTCCAATCAATAATCTTAGGGGATGTTTAATTTTGTTATTTATTGCTTGATGAAGGACGTAAAAAAACAGAATAATTGCATGACCACTTAAAGGGATAATTATAACATACCTAATGAAAGAAAAAATTGCTACGATAATACATTCTAATAACAATAATGTGTAGAGAATTTTATCCTCTTTCTCATTCCAGAGCCAGATCATCTCACCTATTAGAATTCCAAAAGGGAAAAAAACGGGAATCATATATATAGGAGGTGTTAAAATACTTAGCGTTTCAATAACAGTAATAACAAATGGGTAGCCTCTAAAAGCGAAAAAAATTATTGATAGAAAAGTAATAATTAATCCAGATCCGTAAATAATAATAATTTCCCTTATTGAAGGTTTTAACTTAGCTAGTAAAGTCCTCATTTTTCTTACCATTTAAGTATTTGAAGACTCTAATTTAAGATTTGAGAAATAATATGAAAATAAATAGCAAATTGAACAAATATAGATAATAGACTTATTTTTGTCGCTCTTCAATTACAGCTTGAGCAGCAGCAATGCGTGCTACTGGAATTCTAAAAGGTGAGCAGGAAACATAATTTAATCCAATAGAATGAGCAAACTTAATTGAGCTTGGTTCACCACCATGTTCTCCACAGACTCCTAATTTCAAATCAGGTCTCGTCTTTTTACCCAATTCAATGGCCAGTTTCATTAATTTTCCAACTCCATCTTGGTCAAGAATTTCAAATGGATTGTCGTCTAAAATTTCTTTATTTAAGTAGATTGGAAGAAATTTGCCTTCAGCATCATCTCGAGAGAAACCGAATGTCATTTGTGTTAAATCATTTGTACCAAACGAAAAGAATTCTGCTTCAATTGCAATCTCATCAGCTGTTAGTGCGGCTCTAGGAATTTCTATCATTGTACCAAACTTATAATCTAAATCAACATCATAGCTTTTAATTGTATCTAAGGCTACTTCCATTAATTGTGCTTTAACAAACTGCAATTCGGAAATCATTCCTACAAGAGGGATCATTACTTCAGGGATTACATCAATTCCTTGGATTTTAAGCTCGCAAGCAGCTTGAAAGATTGCTTTTACTTGCATCTCATTGATTTCCGGCCAAACAATCCCAAGTCGGCATCCTCTGAGGCCCATCATGGGATTTTCTTCGGAAAGAGACCTAATTAAGGCAATTACTTTTTTCTTCTTCTTTATTTCATCATCTAGTGGGCTTGTATCTAATAAAGATTTCGATAGTGCATTAGTCATTTTGAGCTCTTGACTTTCTAATAGTACTGTAGCTAATTCAGGTAAGAATTCATGTAAAGGAGGATCTAATAAACGAATAGTTACTGGTTTGCCTTCCATAATTTTAAAGATCTCCATAAAATCTCCTTTCTGCATTGGTAATATCTTATTAAGAGCATCTTGACGGTCTTCTGTCGTTCTTGCCATTATCATATTCTGAACTACAGGTAATCTCTCTTGTGCCATAAACATATGTTCAGTCCTTGTTAGCCCAATACCTTCAGCTCCAAATTCTATTGCTTTTCGAGCATCCATAGGAGTGTCAGCATTAGCTCTTACACCTAATGTTCTAATTTCATCTGCAATTTCTAGTAATTCTAAAAACTCACCTTTGATTTCAGGCTCAACCAATGGAACTTTACCCTCTATTATCCGTCCAGTTGTTCCATCAATCGTGATAAAGTCCCCTTCTTTTACAACCATTTCAGCAACTCTAAATTCCATATTTTCTTCATCAATTTCAACATCCTGAGCACCTACAACAGCTGGTTTACCCATTCCTCTTGCAACTACTGCAGCATGTGAAGTTTTCCCACCAAATTGGGTTAATACACCACTTGAAGCATAAAGTCCGTGCACATCTTCGGGTTTTGTTTGAGGTCTTACAAGGATTATCTCTTTATCTTCTTGATTTGCCATTTCCTCTGCTCTATCAGAATCAAAAATTGCTATTCCAGAAACAGCTCCTGGTGATGCGTTGATACCATGAGCTAAAACATGAACTATTGAATTCTCATCAATACTTTTAAACAATAATTTTGCTACTTTTTTTGGATCTATACTCATTATTGCTTCTTCTTTAGAGATTAATCCTTCTTTAACCATATCAACTGCAATCTTAACAGCAGCAGAAGGTGTTCTTTTTCCATTACGAGTTTGCAAAATATTTAATTTTCTATCCTCAATTGTAAATTCTATGTCTTGCATATCTCGATAGTGTTTTTCCAGATTTTCCATAGTTTTCAGTAGTTCTTTGTATATTTTAGGAAACTCATCCTTCATTTCTTCGAGCTTTTTAGGTGTTCTTATACCAGCAACCACATCTTCTCCTTGGGCATTTGCTAAATATTCACCAAATTTAACTTTTTCTCCTGTTGAAGGATCTCTTGTAAAGGCAACTCCAGTTGCAGAATTCCAACCTTTATTTCCAAATACCATTGTTTGAATATTGACAGCTGTACCAAAATCCGGAATACTGTTAATTTTTCGATATGTTATAGCTCTCCTATTATTCCATGATTTAAAGACTGCTTCGATTGCTAAAAATAATTGTTTGAAGGGATCTTGTGGAAAGGGAGATCCAATTTCTTTTTCATATAGTGCCTTATAGTCAGCTATAATTTTTTGTAAATCATTTACTTCTAAATCTGTATCCTGAGCATCTCGGCCGAGAGATCTCTTATATTTATCTAAAATTCTCTCGAACTTCTCATCTCCAATTCCCATACAGACATCACCGAACATTTGGATGAATCTTCTCCATGAATCATAAGCAAATCTGGGATTTTCTGTTTGCTCTGCTAACCCTAAGACACTCTCATCATTTAAACCCAGATTAAGTACTGTGTCCATCATACCCGGCATTGACATGGGTGCACCGCTCCTGACCGAGACTAGTAGAGGGTTTTTAATATCACCAAACTTCTTTCCTGTGTTTTCCTCTAATTTTTTCAGATATTCTATGACGGTTGGTTTTATAGCATTCATTATTTTTTCAGGATTCCCAAAGTAAAGGAGACAGGCTTCAGTTGTTATTGTAAATCCCGGAGGGATAGTAAGTCCTAAATTGGTCATTTCTGCGAGATTTGCGCCTTTTCCCCCAAGGAGGTTTTTCAAATCCCTATTTCCTTCGTTAAATCCGTAGACAAATTTCTTGTTTTCAGTTGTTGTCATTTTTTTTAACCAAAATCTTAATAATCATCAACTCGATAAAATACAAACAACACACTTAGTTTTTATATTTTACTTAGATGACTTGTATAACAATTCTTATAATAGAAAAGTATCGATAGTGAAATAAAATTTTCGAAAATAAGACAAAGACTGAACAATTATTCATTTATTTCTCATTAAAAGCATCAAGCAATTCCCAAATTCCATTTATAATGAAATCAGGTTTATATTCAGTCTTCTCTATTGCTTGTAAAGTTGTTTCTCCTGATAAAACGCAACAAGTAGTTATTCCAGTATCGAGGCCCATTTTTATATCAGTATAAAGTCGGTCTCCAAAAATAACAGCACTTTTAGGTGAGAGATCTAATTGATTTAACTTAAAAAGAAGCATCTCTTTATTTGGTTTGCCAAAAACCTTTGGCATTCTTTCGGTAGCTTTGTATAGAAGTGCTGCAATCCCTCCTGCATCTGGAATATATCCTTTCTCAGTTGGGCATCTATTATCGAGATGTGTAGCAATATAAGGAAGTTCTTCCTTTTGAAGAAAGTAAGAAGCTTTTTCTAAACGTTCATAAGTTAATTCTTGATCAAATGCTAGCACTAAAATTTCAGGATTATCTTCAGTTAATATGAATCCCTCACTCGTAAATTCGTTTTTAAGAGATTGAGTTCCTAATAAAAATATGTGTTTAAAATTATTTTCTTTAAGGTATTCTAATGTAGGATGTTGAGATAAAATGATATTTTTCCGAGATATATTTAGGTTAAATTTGTTTAATTTTTTGAGGTAATCTTCAGTAGATATACTCGAATTATTTGAAAGAAAGAAGAAATTTTTGTTCTTTTTCCTCAATATATTAATCAATTCTTGAACTCCGCGGAATAAATTATCGCCTAAATAAATTGTACCATCTAAGTCAAAGAAAAAAACTTGCTTATTAGTTAATTCGAATAATTTATTGGTATGATTATTCATTTTAGATTTATTGCAAATTTTAAATTTAAATTATTAAGAAAAAAAAAATAGAAGTTGTGAATTTTAATAAAATTCAGTATCAATCATCGTAGTAGAAACTACAAGTTCTTGTGCTGCTCTAGTAGCTCTTAGAACTTTAGCCATGTCACCTTTAAGTTTAAATTTTCCGGCGAGCAAACCACGAATTGGATCCAATTCTTTCTTTAATACTTGTACCCATGCATCATAAGGTCCGGAGTAAACATATTCCGCATCAACTTCCTCACCCTCTTCTACGATTCTAGCTCCTGTGCATTCCCCATGATATAGTCCAACAAACATCCTAATTTCATGGTCTAAATTTCCAGAAGGCTCAACAATAAAAAGAAAATCACCTTCCCATCCATCAGGGGGAAAGCCTTCTGGTCCAGCTGCATCCTTATAATTTGGATTATCATTAATCGCTTTTTGATATGCTTCAGCCCATTTTGGTGTTCCAAATTTCATTTTTTATCACTTTTATCTTATATTTTTGATATTTTTTTTATATTTTATTTAATTAAATTTTCAATAAATATTTCATTTTTCTGTTACTTTATTTCTCCCCTTTCCCTCATCTTAGCAATTTCTTCATCTCTGAGCTTTCTCTTAAAGAGTTTCATAACCATTGTTAGGGGTAGATCTTTTCTAAATTCTACATACTTAGGTACCGCATAAGGTTTAACTTTAGGTTTCAAATATTCAATTATATCTTGTTCAGTAACCTTTCCTTCGTATTCTTTATTTAGTGCTATAAATGCCTTTACTCTTTCACTACCGGGACGTTCTGGATCTGGAATTCCAATTACTCCAGCAACTTTAACTGCGGGATGCTCATGTAGAATATCATCAATAACTCTTGAATATACCTTATTACCCGATACGTTAATCATGTCTTTGATACGGTCTTCAATATAAAAATATCCATCTTCATCCATTCTGCCAATATCTCCCATCCGGAGCCATCCATCTTCAGTTAAGCCCTTGTTTGGTGTAGGCCAGTAACCTTTCATAACCTGCGGACCACGCACCCAAATTTCACCAGTTTCTCCAAATGGAACCTCTTGTCCTGTTTCTGGATCTACAAGTTTTACGTCTGTGTCTGGTAACGGGACACCAACACCAGTTTTCTTTTTTAACATTATTCCAGTTACCTTAGAAAGAGGTGAAATATTAACTGTTGCAACTCCAGTAGTTTCTGTAGCACCGTACCCTTCTCCCATTGGAATGCCGGTTTTATTCTCAAAATGCCCAACAACCTCCTCTGGTATTGGTGCTGCCCCTGATAGATAAAAAATGGGTGATTTAGGAATATCTAAATCTAAGAATCTTATATAATGAGCAGGAACAGCAGTTACCATGAAGGGACGATATTTTTTTATTGAATCTACAATTCTAATCATATCTCTCGGATCCATTAAAAATATTTTAAGACCCCATGATATGCTAGCGTGAATAGCAAGATGTCCATACGCATGGAAAATTGGAACACAAACTACAACAGCAGCTTTTCCAATAATCCCTGGTTTTATTGGATCCATCATCCAATGTATGGCTTGAATTACATTAGTTGTAATATTATAGTGAGTTAACATGGTACCTTTCGGAATTCCTGTTGTACCGCCTGTAAACGGTAAAAGAGCAAGATCTTCCATTGGGTTTAATTCAACTGTTTTTTCAAGAGGTTCATATTTCTCAAGTAAGTCTACTAAAGAAAAATATCCTTCAGTGGAGATTTCTTCCATTTTAGGTAATTTATAATCAGGAAATATTCTGGTTGGAGTATAAATGATGGAGTTAATTTCAACTTCATTTTTTACTTCATTAATGCGTTCAAGACGTCTATAAGAACAAAATACTGTTTTTGTTCCACATTCTTTTATCTCATGAATTAAATCATCAGTTTTATGCAAAATACTTAATGGAACATGCACCACTCCAATTTTTAATGCAGCATAATCTACAAAAATAAATTCTGGGCAAGAAGGTAGAACAGATACAATTTTATCTCCTTTTTTTAAACCTAAATCTAATAAAGCATTAGCTAATTTATCAACTTTTAATTTGAGTTCTTTATATGTGATTTCTTCATCCACATAGACACATGCTATATTTTCAGGATAGTTATTAGCACTATCTTCAAGAAATTGATATATATTTATTTTTGGATAGGGTTCCATTGAATGTTTAAGCTTAAATGGCCCTACAAAATATGATTTTAACCAAGGTTTATCTGCATATGAACTTTTTTTTTCTTCACCCATATTTTTCACCAATAATTAAAAAAAATTGGAAATAATTAATTAATAAATTATATCTATTGTCCAATCTAGACCAAGTTCTCTAAGTTTTTCCTTGGTAGGAATACCATTTTTATCCCAACCTCGAAATTCATAATAAGCGTCTAGAAGCGGGTCTAAATTAACTGTCTGTCCTTCAGCAGGGCCTTCGGGAAGAGGTTCCTCTAATAAACGAGCTGGTAGAGTATCATCTTTTCTAGATATACCTTCCCTTACATTAAAAATTCTAGCAAGATTATATAGTCTTTCACCCGTTTTCCTAAAATCTGTTGCTGTGAATTCATAACCCAATAATTTAGATATCAATGATGCCCAATCATCCGCACTAAGAACTATCCCCATAAACTTACAACCTCCAATAGCATCAAATACACCAAATCCATCTTCTAGGTCCTTTAGAATAAATGTTTTTTCTGGGATTTCCTGAAGGGGGTCGCCTACATCAGCATCTTCAACAAGCATAAAAGGCATTGATAAAAATGCAGGTCCTTCAATCCATGCAGTAATATGGTCACCACCACGATTTGCTGTTGCATATGCTAATCCCGTGATTTTAGCTGCTCTACTATCATATGCGGGGAGTTCTAAACCTTTCACTTGCATAGCAAATTTCATTGAGTCATTTCCTAGTTTTTCCGCCATATTCCTAGTTCCTTCCGCCATTAAATCGCCAATACCTTCTCTGTTACTTATTTTTGGAATAAGATCAATTACTACATCAGCATCACCAAAATTTAATTCAATTCCTCCAGTTTGTTCATTAGTTAATATTCCCTTTTGATAACATTCCATTGCAAAACTAATTGTATTTCCAGCAGAAATAGTATCAAGCCCATATTCATTACAAAGGAAATGAGCTAAAGTAATAGCCTCCAAATTGTCGACACCACACATTGTCCCTAGGGAACCTATTGACTCATATTCGGGTCCTTCTCCCTTGCTTTTATATTTTCCTTCCTTAATTTCAGCTAAACGACCACAAGCAATTGGACAAGCAAAACATGGTTTTCTTTTAGTAAGAATAGTATCATTAATTGCTGTTCCATTTATTTTTTCTAAATTAGGAAAAACTCCAGTTTGCCAATTGTTTGTTGGTATACCACCTTTAACTCCTACTAAATCAACCATAGTAGCTGTTCCATATACTTCAAGCGTCATTTTTAATAGACTTTGGTTCACCCAATCGTACCTTTGTTTAGCTTCTTCTTTATATTCCTCTGGATTTGCTACTTGAATCTTAATATTACCTTTAGCTGCAAGAGCTTTTAAATTTTTGGAGCCCATTACAGCACCTACTCCGCATCTTCCTGCTGCTCGTCCCCAATTAGGTTTATCACAATCATTCATAATTGCTGCGAATTTGACTAGTTTCTCTCCTGAAATGCCAATACAAGAAACATTAAATTTGTCTCCCAATTCTTCCTTTATAGTTTTCGTTGTATCAGATGTATTTTTACCCCAAAGATGAGAAGCATCTCTTAACTCTGCTTTTCCATCTTCAGTAACTAGATACACTGGTTTTGGAGAAATTCCTTCGAATATTACTCCATCATAACCAGATCTTTTTAGATCACGTCCCCAAAAACCAGCCGAATTTGCTTGCCCCCATATTCCCGTAAGGGGTGATTTTGTAACAACAGAGTACCTTCCTGTACTTGGTGAATTTGTGCCTGTTAATGGCCCTGTCATAAATATTAACTTGTTTTCAGATCCTAATGGATCAATTCCTTTTGGGACTTCTTCGATAAGGTATTTTGTAGCTAACCCAGCTCCTCCTAAATATAATTTTAGAGTTTCTTCATCTGGAAATTCTTCTGTGATTTTGCCATTTGTTAAATCAATTCTCAGTATTTTACCCATATAACCGTAAATTTTCTTCACACCTCAAAATATATTTTCATTTAATTTATTATTTCAAATTTCAAATAATTAAAAAATTCAATTAATTATTCTTATTCCTATAATTATAAAATGATTTCTATTTTTCAAACTAGCTAATAATTACATTTTACTTTTAGAGTTTAAATATGAATTTAGAAAACTTAAAAGAAAAAGAAAAAATATTAAAAAAACCAAATTGAATTAAACACCAATTCCAATGGTATTTCCAATACCTGCAATAATAATTTTTGAGCCTTTTATAGATCGTTTTCGAATAGCCATCTTTATTTTTTCAACGAATTTTGGAACAGACTGAGTAATAGGTCGCTTCATTGTTGTGATAGCATCTTCTAGTGATTGCTTACATATTAATGCATCAATTGGAATTGCTTTACCTGTTGATGATTCTTCAATGTAATGCTTTTCAATTCCAATTCCTCCTATAGCGGCTCCAACTCCAACTGCCATTGAACCCGTTTTATCTCCAGAAAGTTTTAATCCAGCATCAATCATTATTATTCTTGATATTGAATCTCCATGTTGGTCGATTAAATCCTTTATAGCCTTCCCTGGTTTTCCAACGGTGCCTCCTGGACCTTTAGCTCGAACAATATATATTGTTCTTTCTTCAAACTCCAATTCTTGGACAATTGTATCTCTTTCAACCTCATTAGCGGAAATATCATTGTTTGATACTGATCTTATGAAACTTGCAGCAACTAACGGTCCAAGACCATCTCCAATTGGACTACCTTCTGAAAAAGCTTTCGCTGCATGATAATATGCTTTAGCCATAGTCATGATTAATCCTAATTGGTAAGAAATCTGAAGTAATAGAATCATTGATTTTGACTTCTTTCCTAATATAAGATAGTGTCGAATTAGTCTATAAATAAAGTCAATTGCCATAGTTGCCTCTAATAGATTCTCCAAATTAGATCTTTGGACAACATCAGCATTTGGAGCTAATAATTCAACTTCTTCTTTAAACCTATTATCTCTTACGTCAACTATATGATCAAATTTAGGAATGATGCCATATGGATCTAAAGAAACGGGAGATATAGTTATAAAAGTAAGAAAATCTTCAAGTTGAAGCATTAAATCCTTTTGGGTCTTTTTTTTATCAGCGAATCCTTTAAAATTTGTAATCATAATTTCTTTACATTCGTCATTCCATTTTTTTAATTTCTCTAGGGCAGTTTGGATTTCTTTAGATGCTTTCCATGCTTGTAGCTTTTGCCCATAAAACATAGAAATAAAAATAAGCAAGAACCATAATAAAGATATTATGAGAGAAATCGGATCTGTGCCAGTGCCTGTTTGATAAATATTATTCAACTCTTTGTTAAATTTAAAGGTTATTCTAAAATATTAACCTTCTAAACTTTTATAATAAAAAAATTTATTTATTCTTTTCGATTATAAAGCATAGAAAAGAAGATATTTCGGTATGTTCTATGATTGAAGAAGAAGATGATGAGGATGTATTAAAAAAAGGGATTACCCTTAAAAGCATTTTAAAAAACCTTGCTTTAATTTTACTTATTGTAGTTGGTGTTTTATTTATATATGTTGATTTTGGATTTGATCAATTAACAAGTTGGTCAATAGGTTTTATGCTAATTTGTTTTGGAGCAACTTTAATACAATTTCAAAAAAGTCCTGCTGAACCTGTAAGACAGACTTTGTCAATCTTAATCTGTAATTTATGTGGTCTCACTAAAGTCAGAAATTATGAAAAAGGAGACTTTGTCTTCAAGAAATTAGAGAAATGTGAGAAATGTGAGGACTTAATGGAAATAAAGCAAATTTATTCTGTAAGATTAAAAAGTTCTACTGAAAAATCTAAAACACAAGAAGACAAGAAAGAAGATTTAAAAGCTAAAAAATAGATTTAATTAATATTATTTTCTACTTTAAGTGGTGTTTTTTAGATTCTCAAGAAAGTGGGATTAGGTGGAACTTTCGATCATCTACATGATGGTCATAAATTTCTCTTGAAAACAGCATTATCTGTAGCTGAATTTGTAGAGATAGGATTAACTTCTCAAGACTTATTAAAAAATAAGCAATTTGCTTCAGAATTAGAAGATTATAATACAAGAAAAGAAAATTTAATAAATTATGTCAAATCTATCGCTGATATAAATCGAATTAACATTGTTGAGATACAAAACTGGGCAGACATGGATAAATATGCTCAAGATCCTGAATATGAAGGACTAATCGTAAGCCAGGAAACATATGAGAATGCAATAAAATTAAATGAAAATAGAGAAAAGAAAGGATTAAATCCTCTTGTTTTAGTTGTTATTCCTATTCTAAAAAATGAAGAAAATGTTAAAATTAGTTCAACCTTAATAAGAAAGAAATTATAAGACAAAAAAACTTTCATAGATACGTTTACAACAATCACCTAATAGGAAGGTTTTTTAGGTATTAAGAATACAATATCCATATCTGAAATGAATTCTTGAGAAGATAAATATGAAGTTAAACTCTCAGAGTACTAAATTTTGTTCAATTTATGATCAAGATTCATTTTTATTTACATTCTTTATTTTGCCAAGGGAATAAAAATTTTGAATTAAACTACTTCTCTTGGCTGCGGATTTTTATTTTTAGGTATTATTTAAAAGCAAAATTTTTTGGGTGAAAAGAGATAAAAGATCCTTCTAATTCAAGATAGGGCTATTTGGAATGATTAAATTCACGAAAGATTTAAATAGATTAGAGATTTTAAAAGATATAATAGAAAAGTAAAATTTTATTGCTGAAGATCATGACTGTTAAACTTAGAAAGCAGACTATAGAAATATTAAAAGAGTTAAAGAAAAGGTCAGGTGAGGTATTAGCGAAGGATCTAGCAAGTGAATTAAAGGTTGATTACATTATTCTTATGTCAACGATTAATGATTTGATAGAGAATGATTTGGGGGGTTTTGAAGAAGAGGAAATTTATCAGATTTCTTTAAATGATGAAGGAATAAATTATTTAACAAATGGACTTCCTGAGCGTCAATTAGTTAATATTTTGTTGGAACATGATATCAGGGAAATAAGTATAGATGATTTGCTTAAAAGATCAAAATTAAAACCAAGTATTTTTTATATTGGAATTTCAAATCTAAAAAAAAACCGATGGATTGCTCAAAGTAAAGCTTCTGGAGAAAATAAATTATACTTAACAGTAGAAGATTTTCCTCAAACTGAAATTGAAAGATTTCTTCAAAATTTCGAAGAAAGTACCACGATCAGTTATTCTACGCTATCAAAAAATGAAATAAAACAACTAGATAAGTTAAATAAAAGAAAATTGATTAAAAAAACGCGGAAAACTCAAAGAACATTACATCTAACAGATAAGGGAAAAAAAATCGCATTATCTAAAATTGAGGAACTTAAACAGGTCAGCCAGATTACTCCAGATATGCTAAGTTTAGGAACTTGGAAGAATTATGAACTAAAACCTTTTGATGTGTCTAAACCAGGGCCATTATTAAAAGCAGGGAAAATTCACCCTATGATCAAATTAATAAATGAAATAAGAGAAATATTTTTATCAATGGGATTTATAGAAATCAGGGGCCCTATAATTGAAAGTGCTTTTTATAACTTTGATGCATTATTCCAACCACAAGATCATCCCGCCCGAGAAATGCAAGATACATTTTATTTAAACAATCCAAAAACGGCAAAATTACCTGAAAGTGATAGAGTTAAAGCAGTGAAAGAAACTCATGAAAATGGAGGTGATTCAGGTTCTCAAGGATGGGGTTATGACTGGGATATAAACGAAGCTAAAAAAACGGTCTTAAGAACACATACAACGGCAACTACAATAAGACGGTTAGCAGAATTTTGTAGGAATAATGAAGAAGTACCAGTAAAAGTATTTTGTATAGACAGGGTTTTTCGAAATGAAAAATTAGACAGATCTCATTTAGCAGAATTTACTCAAGTTGAGGGAATAGTTATTGATGATGGGGCAACTCTTTGTGATTTAATTGGGTTACTATCAGAATTCTATAGAAAACTGGGCTTTAAAAAGATTATAACAAGACCAGGATTCTTTCCATATACAGAACCCAGTATGGAAGTTTCAGTATATTATGATAAATTAGGTGAGTGGCTAGAGATGGGCGGTTCAGGTATTTTTAGACCAGAAGTTACCTACCCTTGGGGAATCAAGGATCCAACACGAGTTTTAGCTTGGGGACAAGGACTTGAAAGAATAGCAATGTTATATTTTGGAAGAAAAGATATTAGAGATTTATATATAAATCCAATAAAATGGTTGAGGAGTCAATCATATTAAAACGGAAGTGATAAAAATTGCCTACATTAGATTTAAAACTTGAACGATTAGAGAAACTAGTTGGAAAGAAATTGGATATTAAAGATCTAGAATATGATTTGCAATGGATAGGTTTAGATTTAGAGGATATAAATGAGGAAGAACAAAAAATCAAAGTTGAATATAATCCAAATAGACCAGACTTTTCTAGTCCAGAAGGAATTGCGAGGGCACTTAAGGGATACTATGAAATTGAATTAGGATTACCCTCATTTAAAATTATACCCGGAGCTATTGAATTAAATGTTGATCCGAGTGTCAATAAAGTTAGGCCTTATATTGTGGGTGGAGTTATTAGAGATATTGATTTAGATGAAGATGAAGTTGGAACATTAATGACTATTCAAGAACACCTACATTGGGCAGTTGGGAGGGATAGAAAAAAAGTAGCAATTGGTGTTCATGATCTTGATAAAATTACTCCTCCCTATAGATACACTGCAGTTAAACCAGATTCAGTAAGTTTTGTACCTTTACACGGTGATGGGTATCCGATGAACTTAGAAGAAATTCTGCTATTGCATGAGAAAGGCATAGAATACGCTCATATATTAGAAGGAAAAGAATTGTACCCCATAATTTTTGATAGTAATGAGGAGGTTCTGTCTTTTCCACCCGTAATAAATGGTGTTCTAACAACAGTTACAGAAGAAACAAAAAATTTATTCTTAGATTTGACTGGAACAGATATTAAAGCCATAAATTTGGCTTTAAATATTTTATCAACGACTTTAGCGGATATGGGTGCAAAGATCGAAAGCATTAAAGTAAATTATCAGAAAGGAAATCAATATATTACTCCTAATCTGAATCCTGAAAAATGGAAGGTTGGGATTGATTATGTGAATAATTATATAGGAACAAATTTATCACTTAAGGAAATGATTAAATGTTTTAATAAAGTGAGGTTAGATGCTAAACAATCAAATGCAAAAGGATATTTGGATGTCAGGGTACCACCTTTTAGAGGAGATATTATGCATATAGTTGATTTAACTGAAGAGTGCGCTATAGGATTTGGATATGATAAACTACCAAAAACAATTAGCGAAGGTGGTATTGGAGGTTATCATCCTATTCAGATATTTTCAAATAAAATTCGTACCATAATGATTGGTGCTGGATATTTAGAAGTCTTAAATTTTATATTAACTAATTCTGAGAAGCATTATAATTATATGAGGCAAGAATTTAAAGAATTAGAGAATATTCAGATTTTAAATCCGGTTTCAAAAGAATATGACACAACAAGAACAAAGATATTACCAAAGTTATTAGAAACTATATTAAACAATCGTTCTGAAGAAAAACCTATAAGGATTTTTGAAGTTGGCGATGTAATTTTATTAGATAAAAGTGAAGAAACTGGTTCAAAAAGGGAAGTTCATCTCTCCGCTGCTACTTATTATGAGAATGCAGATTTTACAGAGATAAGATCAACATTAGATTTTATTATGACCTCACTTGGTTATGATAAAGATTATGAAGTTAAAGCTGATAAAAATCCTAGCTATATCAATGGTCGGTTTGGTAAGATTTATTTAAAGAATGCTTGTATTGGAGAAATTGGTGAAATTAATCCAGAGATATTAATGAATTTCAAATTGGAATTCCCCGTTGCTGCCCTAGAACTCAATTTTCAGCAACTTTTTGATGAAATGCAAATTTAGTAAAATTTTACAGATGTTAAAGATGAATATCAATGGAAAAAATTGAGAAATTAAGGAAAGAAATTGATAGGACTGATGATAAAATCATTGATTTGTTAAACGAACGAGCAGAAATTGTTGTGAAAATCGGAATTCTTAAAAAAAACTTGAATGTAGATGTGAATCAACCACAGAGAGAAACTGAAATTCTTGATAGATTAAAAAAGAGAGCATTAACATTAAAAAGTACAAATATTGAAGCAATATGGAAGGAAATTATGATTGCATGTAAACTTATCCAAGACAATATATGATTTAAAGGTTGCTCTATTAAAAATTAGGATAATAGGAGTAAAATATTATACTATTTGTTTTAAGATATATAATTCATTTTTATGAAATTGGATTTTTATATTAATAAAAACAACTTCATAAATTCTTCCCTAAGATTCTAATTTTAGAAAGTTTTTTACTTAGCAAAATATATAAGATCTTATTCTATTGAATTTAACTAAAAATTCTAATAGCATATACTTAAAATTTTTTATTGAAAGAGATATTTAAAATGCCTGGGAATATAAGATTTGATGGACGGAAATTTGATGAAATAAGAAAAACTACCATAGAAAGAAACTATCTTAAATATCCTGAGGGTTCTGTTTTAGTAATTCAAGGAATCACGAAAATTATTGTTACAGCATCGGTAATAGAATCTGTGCCGCGATTTTTAGTAGATACTGGAACTGGGTGGATTACTGCGGAGTATTCGATGCTACCTAGAGCTACACAAATAAGAAATCAAAGAGAGATATATAAAGGTAGAACATTTGAGATTCAAAGATTAATTGGACGCAGTATTCGAGCAGCCTTCAATTATGAAAAACTTGGAGAGAGGACTATTAGAATTGATTGTGATGTAATTCAAGCTGATGGAGGAACGAGGTGTGCTTCAATTACAGGAGCATTCGTAGCAGTTTTTGATGCGATAAACTACCTTTACAACGAGCAACTGATATATGAATTTCCAGATTATAAAGTAATGGGTGCAATTTCCCTAGGGATAAAAAATGATCAAATCCTCTTAGACTTAGATTATAGTGAAGACTCTAAAGTCGATGTAGATTTTAATTTAGTCATGAATGAAAATTCAGAAATTATTGAAATCCAAGGAACTGCTGAAGGTGCTACGTTTAATAAGGATAAATTGAATGAGATAATGACTATCGGAGAAAAAGGTATATTAGAATTAATTAAAATTCAAAAACAAGTATTAAATTTATAAGATTTAAATAGATTTGCAGTTCCATTGTCAACTTGTTTAGTTTATCTATTTATAATCTAAAATATTAATAGCTTTGAGAATCTTTGATTGTTCTTCATTTGAATCATAAGACTTTTTTAGATGGTATTCTAATATTCCTCTAAATTCATCAGTTTTTTCAGGATAATTCATTATTAAATTTTTTTTCTCAAATGGATCAGATTTCAAATTAAATAGAAATTCCATATCATTTTCTTCATCAAATATATATTTCCATTCTTTTCTTCGAATTGCCATCAACACATTTCCTTCCTTCCTATTTCTTTTCATGAGTCCATTCTTTTGATAACATTCTGAAATTACTATATCAGTTCTTTTTAATTTATCACCCTTTAGTAAAGGTATTATGCTCTTTCCTTGGAAGGTATCAGGAATTTCAATTCCAAAATAATCTAATATTGTTGGAGCAAGATCGATAAGTTGTACTGTATCTGTTAAATTATGTTTAATAGGAGTTTTTCCTAATTCCACGATAATTAAAGGAATCTTTAGTACTTCCTCATACACGCTCCCTTGATGTCCAAAAATTGAGTGTTCATAAAAACTTTCCCCATGATCTGCAGTAATGATAACTAGACAATCTTTTTTGAATCTTTGTGAAATAATATTTAAGATTCTCTCTAAATTTTCATCGACAAAATTAATTTCACTATCATAAAGGATTTTTAGATCTTCTATCATCTTATCGCTTTTATTGATTTTGCTCAGGTTTGAATAGACCTTATTTGTTAAGAATTCTCTTTCAGAGATATTGAAATCACTTTTTCTAAATTTTAATACATTATGGGTTGGAGGATTATAAGGACTATGAACATCCATGAAATGTGCCCAAATAAAAAAAGGTTCTTTAATTGCATTGAGAAGTTTTTTTAATTTATTAGCTATATAAGGAGCATTATAGGCGATTGGAGTAAAAGGTAATAACATATCAGTTATGAATGGTAATTTTCTTCGAAGCCAGGATTTTATTCTATTAAATCCCTTCAATCGAAACAAGAGAAATTTAAAGAAATTCTTATAATTTAAAATTTTTTTCACATAATAAATTAAGATTCTTTTAATCCCAAAAGTTCCGTTCTTCATGGGATCGCCTTTAAATCTTAGACCATCCATAAAAATATCGAATCCGCGATCAAAATTAAAAGATCTCCCTAAATTTGGATTACTGTGTATAGAATAAGTAAAAATTTTATTTTCTTGTAGGAGTTGAGGAAATGAAAGCTTTTGTAAAGGTAAAGGGCTATAACCTAGATCTAAAAAAGGCAAAATTGATGTAAATAGAGAAGAAAAAGCGGTAGGTGTTTCAGGTCCATTTGTAATTGCGTTCGAAAAAGTTGTTCCTTTCTTCGCAAATTCTTCTATATGTGGGGTGGTATTTCTATTATAACCATATGAGTTTAGATGATCAGGTCGTAATGCATCTATTGTTATTAATACTACGGCTTTTCTCAGCTTTGTCTGAAAGTCATTGCTCATTGAAAAAAATAATGAAGGTATTTAAATAAAATTTTGGAATAAAAGCAAATAGCGTATTCTAATATATAGATATAATTAAAAATGTTAATGAGCTTCAATTCCTAATTGTTCTGGATGTTCTTGGAAGTATTTGACACCTTCTTTAATAATATCAACTATAGATCTTAATGGTCTCCATCCAATATCATTTATAATTTTGTCATTTCTACCTATTAATAAAGGCACTTCACTCGGACGTAATCTATTTTTATCTATAAAAACGTCAGCAGAGATATTGAATATTTTTTTTGCTAATTCAACATAGTTTGCTATTGTTATTCCTTTACCAGAACATACATTATAGGGTTCCCCAAACTTTTTTTTTTCACTTACCAATATATATGCCTTTACAGTATCTTTAACATGAGTGTAGTCCCTAATAGCATTAGGATTTCCTATAATAATATTTTTTCTTTTATTTCCTAAAATTTCAACGACTTGTCTGTGTACAACGCTGGTAACAAACTGAATGCCTCTACGGGGGCCTTCATGGTTAAATCCTCGCGTGATCACACTTGGAACTCCGTAGGAATTATGATAAAGCCATGCTATTTGTTCTGTAGCACATTTTGAAATCCCATATATACTTCTAGGGCGAAAGGGATTTTTCTTTATATCTTCAGTAACCGGGACTTCATTTGGATCGACTAAACCATATTGTTCACTACTACAAGCAACTTGAATACTGTCAAAATCACTATTGTGTCTTCTTGCTGCTTCAAAAAGTTTTACGGTTCCTATTATATTATTATGAGCTACTCTCGCTGGTTCTCTAAATGAAGTTGGTATAAATGATTCAGCAGCAAGATGAAATACAGCGTTAGGTTCTATTTGCTCAAAGATTCCGAATATTCTTTCCGCACTTGTAATATCTGCTTCATGTAACAAAATTCTACCTCTTAAATGCTCAATATTTTCGTGCATTGGGACCGCATGTCTACGAATGGTTCCATGAACTTCACAACCTAGATCCAGTAATTCCTCTGCTAAATGACTTCCCGCGAAACCACTTATACCTGTAATTAAAACTCGCTTCTCTTCCCAATAATTCTTATTTGGTGTAGCAGATTTTCTATTTTTGAACATCTCTAGGTATTCAGTAATTTTTGAGGGATTGATTATAAATCCTTGATTTTCAAGTTCTTTAACACGTGGGTTTTCTTCAATTGCTTTCTCAATTGGTATAAGATTATTCATAGTTCTAGAAATATTTACTAAATTTTTAAGTTATTTATTAATTTTTAATCAAATTCTTATTAATTTATACTTATCTTTGAGTAAAAATAATCAATATATCTTTTATCTTAAATATCCCTATTAATTAATGAGAAAAATTTTATGTCAAACAGGTAAGATTAAAATTAAATTTAATAAAGATTTCTAAAAAACAATTAAATGATTCTACTAAAAAAATATTACAAATAATGGTTAAAGTTCTTATTGTTTCCCCGTTAGCCCTTGAAAATGGTAGAGGGGGAGAGATTTCATCTATGGAATTAGCAGCTGGGCTAAATAAGTATTATAGTACTTCTTTTGTACATACAAACATCTTTACTGGTAAAAAATTATTATCAAGAGATGTGATTGATTCTAAATTAGATGGCGTTAAAATAATAACTCGAATGAAATTTGCTACATTTAATATTTCAAATTTGGTATTTACATTTCCTTATCTTTGGAATTTGAAAAATATTTATGGTATTGTAAAAAAAAATGATGTTATTTATACATCTTGTTCTACTTTTAAACAAAATTTCATGTTTATGCTTTTTAGTTTATTACATAGACGTGGAAGATATATAATAGGATATAGAAAGCCATTACATAGTGATAAGCTTTTTTCTTTATATAATATAAAATATAGACTTTCAATCCTCTTCTTTTCTTTATTCAAAAAAAGATTTTACCACCATGCTTTATCAAAAACTGCAAAGAAGTTTTTAGATAAGTTTTATAATTCTAAGAGAGTAATACATATAACTCACGGAATTGATCTAATTTCATATAAAGATGATTTATTCCAAGCGAAATCCCCTGATATTTTAAAATTTATCTATATAGGGTATCTTGACGATATTCATAAGGGAGTTAGTGTTTTGGGGGATGGGATAGATGAATTTCTGAAAAAACATAATAATTTGAAAGTTCTATTTGAATTTTGTGGTATGGGTCCTTTAGAATCAAAAATAAAAGCATTAGAACAGAAATATCCTAAAAATGTAAAATTTCATGGTTATATAAGGAATGATTTGGTGCCAACATTTTATAAGAAAAGTGATATTTATCTATTTACATCTAGAGTTGAGCCATTTCCACGAGCTTTAATGGAAGCTTTAGGAGGAGGACTTTTAGTTATCTGTAGTAAAACAATAGGATCTATTGAACTACTAAAAAGGAAGGAGTTCGCCTTTTTTTTGGAAAATTTGAATAAATTCTCAATAAAAGAGAGGATTCTAGAATTATACAATCTCTGGCAAAAAGATCCAATACAATTTCATGAATTACAAAAAAAAGCTAAATCATATGTTTTTGATAATTACTCCTTTTCCAAAGAATTAGCAATTTTTAAGGATTTAATTAATAGAATTAAAGAAAACAAATAGTAATGAAAATTGTGCATTATTATTAAGAAATAATGCTTTTATATTACTTTTTTACCAATAGTTATTGTATCTAAACTACTTTTAATGGGCCACCCTAATAATTTTTTTAAAAAGGTTAGTATAAAACGAAAAAATTGTTGTGGTTTCTTAAAACTTTTAATTAAATTTTTTGAATATTCAGAAAAACCCATTAATGCTTCGGGGGGGCAAGATTTACCTAGTATAATGTTTCTAAATCCTCTTTTCCTTAATTTTACACGTTCTAAAGAGTCACAAACACTTAATAATACCTTTAAGTCCACTTCTTCATAAAGAGCTTTCATACCTTCTGGATAAATTCTCCAGCAATCATAAGGACTTTTATGGAATGGATAACTAACTGGATTTATAGTTATAATCAGTCCTCCTTTTTTACACACTCTTGAAAGTTCCTTAATCCAAATCCAAACCTTTCTTACATGTTCAATAACTTGACCAGAAAGTACAATATCATAACTATTATCTTCGATTGGGAATTTATATTCATTAATCGCAAGATATGTTAACTTATCATTAGGAAATAAATCGATTGTATCCCAACTTATTGAATTACTTTTAACACTTTTTTTATAAGTAGAAGGAAAACCATTTGGTCCAATTTCTAATACTTTCAGATTATTTTTAAAATATCGTTTCGCATATTTTTCAAAAAGTAGTAAACTATTTATGTGCATAATTATAATGCTCCTTTTTTCATTCTTTTCTCTTTCAAAATTTCATAACTGAACATTTTTTTTTACTCAATTAAGTGAGTTAATCTTAATTTCATCTATAAATTTCTCTATTTTTAATTTAAAATTTAGAAGATATCCGATTATATTAAATTTTAATATTTGAATATTTGAAAAATTAATAAAAGAATTAATAACTTTTTTTTGTTAGTTAATTATAAGACCTAAAAAAGTAACAGATTTTATGGATTTTAGTATTTATTATTTAAATTGGCTAACAAATGATACTGTTAAAAATTCTATCAGAATATCTTACACGTATACAGCTTGTTCTACAGAAATTACATCTTACACTTTTTAAGAAATTAAATAACAAAATTGTAATTAAATTAAAATTTATATCAATCAGTCAATATCTTATCTCAAAATTTCATATTAAATTAATGGATAATCGTTATTTTCATGTGAAATTAATTCATATTCAAAATAAAGGATACAACTTAAGAGGCAGTATTTCATATCATTTTTCAAAAAGAATTGTAGAATATATAATAAACAATAATATTGCAATTGAAGAATTTATTGAAGAATTAGATCCATTTAGCAAGGATTTAGTAAAAAGTGTTATAAAAAGGATGTTCTATATATATACTCACACTTTAATTAATTTGAAAGAATTACTAACTCCTAAAGAAATCAATATGAGGACAGATATAATGAATGTCATTTCCTCTGTTCGAAATAATGTTAAGTTACCTTATAATAGATATGAAGCTTCAATCTTTTATTATGACTGTGGATTAAAGTTATTGCCTTCAGAAACTATAAAATTTTTAGAAAATAAAGATTTCATCGATGCTGGTGCTTTTATAGGGGATTCTGCTGCTATTTTTGAGAAAAATTATAATTCACGTAAAATTTATGCATTTGAACCAGAAGTTGAAAATTATAAACTTCTTGTAAAAACGATTAAAGAGAATAATTTACAAAGAGTTATCCCAATTAACAAAGCAATTGGAGATAAGCATGGTATATTGAAAATAAAAACTGGGAGAGGGGCTTCAAACATCTCAAAGAAAGGCGATTTATCCGTAGAAATTGAAAAAGTTGATGAGATTACAGATCAGATGAATTTAGATGTAGGTTTAATCAAAATGGATATTGAAGGGTATGCTTTAAATGCATTAAAAGGTGCTGAAAAAACAATAAAAACATTTTCTCCAGTTTTATTGATTTCTATTTATCATAATGGGGAAGAATTCTTTGAATCAATGGAATATATCAGAATGATTAATCCGAAGTATAAATTTATTATCAGAAAGCTAGACCCCTTATCTCTCGTATTAGAAACTACCTTAATTGGATGGGTAGAATAAGGATAAATTAGAAATTGTTTTAAGTCCTTTTGTTACTTTATCATAAAAAACATTCATCCTTGTTTATATCCAAATTTAATTAATTGTTTTTGATAGAATACTATTTTTCATTTCAATTGAGTTGTTATAACCCAATTTATAAAAAATGGGAAATAGTATTGCCATAGCTTATTTTTTATAGATTTAATAAATGGTGAATCCCAAAACCTTTTTTTAAATTTTTTCATAAGCTTTGTTTCAATAAAAATTAATATCCTAGAAATAAAATATCTCTCTTCCTTTAGATAGAGAATGCCTCTTTGGGGAAACCAAACTCTCTCTTCTTCTCGATTATTTAAATATTTTATAATTGAATTTATTTTATTCCTTTCCAACTTCAATAAATCATGTCCATGGAATACTTTTATCTTATTTTTAACATATGATGAAAAAGGTAATCTAAAATTATATTCTGAGGGCAATTTAAAAGTAGAAACTTTTGTTGTATAGATTGCCTCTCTTAAAGCTGGTTGATCATCTGAGATCTTCATTACTTTATATTTTTTATCCCAAAATTCTAAGAATTGACTAGTTCTTTTATTCTTTTTAAAAGCAACTAGACCTCCATTAAAAAGCGGAGAATTAAGTTTCTTGAATTTTCTATTTTTATAAGGGATATAAGCCAATGTTAAATCAAATTCGTCTAAAATGTTAAATATTTCTGAAATTTCATCTGTTACTACAATATCACAATCTAAGTAAAGTGTTTTTTTATACGGACTATTCTTTAAAGAATAAATTTTATCTGCAAAACTATATTGAGGATTTTCAATTAAATGAATTGAATCAAATAATTCATTATTTATTTTTGCAAGAAATTTTTCTTCTGTAAAAATAGAAACATTGCAATTTCTATTATATTTTTTTAAAAATTCTAATGAAATTACTAACTCATCTAAAAATAATTCTTTACCTGTTGCACAGTATATAACACCACTATCCAAAGAATTAGATGTAGATCTTCCTTTAATTGACATACTAATAAATAATTATTTTTCAATTCTATTTAAACTTCCTTTTAGAAAAATCAAAAAATATACAAATTTTTAGAAGCTCCAAAACTTAGTAGTTGATTTAAATTTTAATTACTGTTATTTTTTGGAAGATTTTAGAATATTTAAGAGATTAACCTCAAAGCTTACAAGTCCAAGAATTATTTTTATGAAAATTAGCCATGAATTAGCTATATAAGTTACGATAATGCAAGATATGTGTTATTTTTTGAGAAATCTTTTCATCAGTTTAATATATTTACCAAAATGCTCATGGAATGAAAAGATTTTAGCAGCCCAAAGAGAAATCTCTTTTCGATTGATATTGTTATATATATTTAGGAAATCTTTGAATTTTTTAGTTAATTCTTCATCATCTTTGATATTATTTAAGACAATTCCATACGAGGTCTTCTGCAATTTTTCAGAGAAGTCAGCTATACCAAAACCTGTTAAAACAGGTAAGCCACAGCAAAGATATTCTCCAAACTTACCGGGAGCTGCAACATGATTTAATGGATGATTATCTCTTAAAATAATACCTAAATCTGATGCATTATGGTAATTAGGTATCTCCTCATTTGGGACTGAAAATCTTAGGATTAGATCATCTGGATTTATATTATGTTTATGAAAAAAATCATATAAAATGGGTTTGTCATTTTCTCTAGTAATAATTATCATCACAGTATTTGGTTTGAGATTTTTTATTAACTTATAAACCTCTAAGGTTCTTGAAATGTTTTGCCAACTAAAATAAACGCTTCCTACATAACTTAAGACAAATTTTGATTCTACACCTAATTTTTTTCTAAAACTTTCTCTAATTTCTGGATTATACTTAAACCTATTTGCATCACATCCAGTTGTTAATGATGTTAATTTTGACTCATTCAATGAATATCTAGACATATATAATTTCTTTAAATTCTCAGATACACAAATTATATGGTCTGCTTTTGTAATAGAGTTATGGTATCTTTTTAATATGAAATCCTTATCATTCAGAACAGGGTAAAAATTTTCTTTATAAGGATTTTTTTCTAAATACTCAAATTCATATTCAATATCGCCCTCACTTTCTATTATATATGTAAACTTGTGTCCAATTATTTTTTTTAATTTTTCGAAAAAGAATGTACCCCTTTTTCTGATTTGAACAATAGTATATTTATTCAACAAAAATTGGAGGAAAAGAAAGAACCATGATATAATTTTATCTAACTTTTTGAAACAAGGAATGAATATAAACTCTTTTCTCCTTAATTTTTGGTCTAGTTGAAAAAATTCTCTAAAACTTATAGTCGTTAGCAAATAAATAGGTAAACCATTTTTTCTTGCTTCTAATATCCAACCAATATAAATGTGTAAATGAGCACTTAGACCTCTTGGGCAAAAATAAAAAATTTTCTTTTTTCTCAACTATCTTCTCCTTTTTTAAATATATGATCTAGTAAAAATCTACCATATTCAGATGTCAATGTTTTTTCTTTCTTTATACTTCTTACGATAAAATAAAAGTTCAAAAGCTACTAAAATTTTCACACAAGCTTCAAGGTAAATATAGAATACTAATTTAAGATAAAATTTCAAGCTCAGTTTTACATAAAATTCCTCATTTTTCATAATTTTATTATAAAAAACGCATTTTCTAATTCTCATTAAATATTGATTGAAGAGAATAAGAATTCCTAAGAAAAATAGATAATTATTAAAAACAATTAAAAATGGGAACAGGAATAAATATATAGCTAAGATTAGCATTATTAAGAACTTAATTAATTGAAAGATTTTTCTTCTTTTATATAAAGTCATTAACCAATTTTGACTCCATCTTGCTAATTGAGAAATCTCATCTTTTAAAATTGGTGAAAATTGAAAGCTAGCAATTCCATTTTCTAATAAAGTATGGATTTTAAAACCATTCTCAATTAAAAATGAACCTATTACAGCATTATCATCGGCTAATTTTTTTGTTGGAAATTCTTTAATAACCTCAATCACATGGTATTTAAAGCCAGTACTAGGTCCAATGTTTTTGCTAAGACTTTCATTAAATCTAAATTCGATCATCCTGTTAATATAGAGGTACTTGACCGAATCACTATTCATTAAAGATTTATGAGGCCTAAGTGTGGAAACAACTACATCTTTTTTACAATTTACTAAATGATAGATTTTATATAAGAATGTTTGGTCAGTAAAAAAAATGTCGGCGTCAGTTAAAAAGATGAGGCCTTCATTGACAAACTTAAGACTATCATTAATAGCCTTTATTTTTCCTTCACCTTCTTTTTGCTTCAAAATTATAAAATTATCATATTTTCTGAAAGATTCGCAAATATCAATAGTTTCCTTATTTCCTCCACCATTAACAATTATTTTTATTTTGGGATAATTTATATCCCGAAGTGCTGTTAAAATTTTCCTCAAGTTTTCCTTCTCTTTCCAAGCGGGAATTATAACACTAACTAGTGGTTTTTCTTCGAGATCTTCCAATGATATATGATTCACTTTAAGTTTTTTAATGTTTTTAACGTACTTTTGATCCCTTGAAAAATATAAAATCAAATGAATGATTAGAATGACAACAAATAATAAAATAAGAAATTGAATGGAAAAAATAATGTCTAAACAAATAGTAATAAAGTTAAAAAACTGTTCAATTAAATTCATAAAAAGCAATTTAGTTTACATTTTTTAAATTCATTATTGTAATAAGTGGGAAATTATTTAATATGTTTATCATCATATTAAAATCATTTTCTTGTTTTGCATCTTTTTAAATTGTACAAATCTAATTAATTAAAATTTTAGATGGATTTAAATTAATGAAGGAATTTCTTATAGAGATTTTTTGTCTTTTCTCCATCCCAATATAGATTTAACGCATAATTAAAATTATACTTACCCATATTAACTAATTTATCTTTATTTTCTATAGCTTGCTCTAAGGTTTTTCTTAATCCATTACTATCATTTCGTCTGTAAAGAAAAGCACCATTAATATTTAATTTATCAATAATACACCCCATTTTGGGAGCTATAATCGGTTTACCAAATCCCATACTTACAAGTAATTCTCCAGAACTAAGTACTTCCCGATAGGGCATTACTAGTATATCAGCGGCATTCATATAAATTTGGATTTTGTGATCAGGGATATACTCAAATTTAAAAATTATATTTTTGGATTTTTTAGATATTTCTAGCAAATTATTTTTAATCATATCATTCAAGGGTTTTCCAATAATCATTAATTTAATGTTATCACTAAAATTCAATTTTTGAAATGCTCTTAACAAATTATTTACACCCTTATATGGTCGTATCCTCCCAAAATGTAAAAAAACAAAATCCTCCATATCTAATTTTAGAGTTTGGCGTGCTTGTTGTTTAGAGATTGAATTATTATAAAAAGAAGTATAATTTCCTTGAGGGAGTACATGGATTTTTGTTTCAGTAATTGCAAATTCTTTTTGAACTTCTGCTTTTGCTTGATTGCAGTGAACAATTATTGCATCTACTTTTTTAGCAAAGTGTTTTCTTACAAATTTCTCAAGTTTAGGATGAAATAACTCATGACTATATAAATTATGTATTGTCCAAATGATTCTCAAATGGAAAAGAAATTTTGCTAGATTAAAATCAATTAAAAATAATATAGATTTTATTAGAGCTTTTAACTTATATTTTGTTTTGAAACCAGCTAAAGACTGAATCCAATGTATATGGATAATTCTTATCTTGCTCCTTAGGACTTCTTTAAAAATAGGAATAGAAAAAAATGGAGATTTCTCATTTGAATAAAAAACCACTTTTACGCCTGCTTCTTTAAGAGCTCTTTCTAAAAGTGTGAGATGATAATCTCCAGGATTCTTATTTGGAATCATTAATATCTTAATCATAGCAACTCTCTTTTTATAAAAATTTTAAAAAAAAATATTTATACTATTAATATAATATATCTGGGGAATTTAATTTTCTCTTATAAAACTCAGTTTGATAGACTTTTAATATTTATTTGATAATTATAACTTTTTATCAATCCACATAAATACGAAAATTCTTATTTTTCTTTATTTAAACAAAATTATTAGATAAATAATTAACATCCAAACCTAATGAAGTTTAAAAGATTATCTTCTAGAATTGAACGATTATATGAATACAAAATTTCTAAAATTGAACGTGGTACTCTTATAAAATTTCATATTTTTTATAAGAATTATTTAAGATTGATTTCAGGTTTTAATTTTTCTTCACTAATCCCTACTAATATAAAATGGATGAATACAACATTAAAAAAAAGACAACAAGTCGAAGAATCAATTAATATAATTGAAAAATCAAAACTAATTCCTCATCCAAATGTCCCAGAAAAAAATTGGGACTCATTAATTGCTTTAAATATTATATTACAAAATACCAGAACCTCAGCAAAGATTTTAGATGCAGGTGGTCAAATTAATTCAATTATTTTAACTTGGCTTTATCTTCTTGGATACTCTAATTTAAAATGTATAAATTTAAGTTTTGAGAATAGGATTAATAGAGGTAAAATTGAATTTATTCCGGGTGATTTAACAAGAACTCCGTATCCGGATAATTATTTTGATGTTATCACATGTTTAAGTGTTATTGAACATGGTGTTAATGAAGAGCAGTACTTTGAAGAGATGTATAGAATTCTAAAAAATGGTGGTTTATTAATTACATCAACTGATTATTGGGAAACAAAAATAGAAACTCAAAATAAATTTGCGTATGGAAAACCAGTATATATCTATGATAAAAATTCAATTCAAAATTTACTAAACATGGCAAACAATTACGGTTTTAAATTATTCTTTACTCAAATGGACTATAATTGTCAAGATAAGGTAGTTGCTTGGAAAAGATTTAATTTACACTTTACATATATAATATTTTGCCTACAAAAAAAATAAATTTTGGATAAGTGGGTTTATAAATACTAATTAGAAGTGTTTTTATTTCCAATGCAATTTTTATTATTTAGATTTCATTTTTATTGTTAGTCTGTCTCTAAAATACTTAATTTAATGTTAATCAAAAATTATGTCCGAAGATATTCTTTATAAAATCTCTTTCAAAATATTTAATCTTTTAAACATTTATCTTAATGAGGTAGAACGGAAGTTTCCTTTAAATTCTTTTACATTTCTGCGATTAAAAAGAACTCCTAAGTCTAGTATTGAGAAGCTCCTCAGAGAATTTAAAAATATCATTAGAGATGAAAAATTATTCAAATATTTTGATTTTGCAGGAAAAAGTACAATAGAAGAATATCTTTTGGCTACTTTCAATGGATATGAAAAATTTGTAAAATCCTATGATACTAAATTTGAAATAAAATACTTCAGATCATCTGATTTAAAACATGCAGATCTTAGTAATTTATATGGGATTTGTGGTGAGGAAAATGAGTTAATTAGTTTAATACGATATCTCTATCATGTTAAGAATTTTTTCAAATTGGTTTTGATAAATGGAAGTATTGGATCGAGAGATTATAAACCCGGTTGGAGCGATATTGACATATTTATTATTCTCAAAATGAATACTATTAGTTCTAAAAAAGATTTACGTAAATTAAGAAAAATAACATTAAAAATAAGAAGATATTTGATGAATTATAGTCTTTTTCAGGATCATGGGGTCTTTTATTCAACAGAATATCATATGTACTCAAATTACAATGAATTTTTTCCTATCCCTTGTTTGAAGACAGGACAAATAATAACTGACATGGAGGAGTTCCAATTGAAATCGCCTTTAGATATGAGTTCTGCTTTAAATTATTTTTCACGAATATATAAAAGTGCAAAGAATCTTTATCTTAATTCAAAAACCAAAAAACTAGATCTTTATTCTCAAGTGTTATTATTTCATAGAATTTTCTCTTTTCCTTTTTCATTTTTGCAATGTGTAGGAGTAAATGTAGGTAAAAAAGAGTCATTTGCATTGATAACAACTAAGTTTGATCAACTTTTTCCTAATGTATCTGATTTTTATAATTCAGTTAATCGATTTTATATTGATTGGAATGTGAATAGCCTGCACACATATAAAATTCGTAAATACTTAGGTTCAATTTTTTCTATTAAGTTTTTAAATGTGCTCTTTTTGCGTAAAGAAAAAGAAGTCATAAGAAGAATATATCAATATTATAATGAGTTTTACAAGAATGGACTAATAGCAAAGTTCAATGAATATTTAGACATTGCTAATAATTATCTAGAACAAAATAATCCATTATATTTTAACAAAGCATTACCGTTTTTGAAAATCGATTTTTATAAAACATGCATAAGAAAAATTGAAATTGTTTTCTCTAAGTACAATCAAATTATTTCAGTATATAAATTTGGTTCGATTGAAGCCCCGGGAAATTCGGATATAGATCTTATATTTATTATTAAAAATAATATTCCCTTTTATGATACTATCCAAACTTTATTTTACTCTCATTTCTCTCCTGAGGAGCGATATGTAGTTTTTCAACATAAACCATTTGTAATTCCTGAAAATCTTTCTGGTTATATTAATTATATACTACCTTGTAATAATTTGCAAAAAATCTATGGAAAAGATATTATATTTAAAGAAGTATCAGATCCTTATGTAAAGCTATATATTTTAATTGAATTGATAATTTTCTCTTCTCCAAGACGATTTCCAAAGGTAGCTATAAAGTTTGAAAAGATTAGAGAATTTCTGCAAATAATTAATACTATAAAATTTCTAATTAAAATGTATAATAATGTAACAAATCAATTCAATTTTGTATCAAATATTGATTTCCAACCAGCAATAAATAAATTGAAAAAAAACAATGAAATCCGGAAAGATATGTATAATTACGAATTGGGTAAATTGAAAGAACATATTAATGAATCTTATTCGATTTTATCAAATCTATTATTTAAAATGAAAATTTCTCTCTCTAAATTTATTGAAAAACAAGTATTAAATGAAAAATTCATCCATTGGAAAGAAAAATATCCTGTTTTAAAATTAGGGAGTTATTTGTTTCTTACAGATAATACAAAAATCATAAAGACTAATAATTTGAAGTTTAAACAGAATATCTATAATCCATGGTCATTATATTTTTTCTTTCAACAATCTCATTTTCTTAAATTTAATTTTTATAAAGGTGTGAGAAAGCGTAATAATATTTTAATTAAATATCTTAATTATACTTTAAAATTTAATAATGGATTAAACTTGTATGTTCCATTTTGGTTCGATATCAGTATAAAAATAAGATTTATTCAAAAAATTTGGAAGCTCATTCCAATATCCTTAAAAAAAAAATTTTTTATATACTTTACATCTTTTCGCATTATAGACAGAATTATGGAGAAAATAACCAAACTAATATTATTTCTATCTAAGACAATTAGAAAAATAATTCAATATTAAAACAGGATTAGAATGAATAGAAGAAATCAAAACAAGTGGGATTATCAAAAATTAGTTTATAATATAAAACGTAATGCATATTTTTTCTTTAAATACAGGTTTTACAAAAAAGAATATAAGCACTTACAAAATTTATTTAGAAAAGTTGAAAGACAAAATTTATTGAAAAAAACTATTGTTTTCAATACTGTAAGAAGTCTTAAATCCATTTATGATTATGAGTTTTTCATGGGAAAAATTTTAGCCAAAAATGGGGCAAAAGTAGTAATTCTCTTGGATGATGGTATTTTAAAACATTGGGATACAACAAAAAAAAATAATATCCATAATCTCAATAAAATTAAGAAATACCAACTTAATCTTTTTCCAAATTTCAATTTTAGAAATAAAGTTAAGAATTTTTTAACTAAGAAGGTACTTAATAACGCATTAAAAATATATGACGATAAAAATATAGAATTTATTTATTATAGTGATATTTTTAATAAGAAAAACCTTAATATTAAAAACTGGCAAGAATTAAAAAAATTTGCTGAATCATCCACTAGTAGGTTTTTCATGACAAGTGAATTGGATTATAATAATACCTTTATTAAATATTATTATGACTTATCTTTAAAGAACGCCGTTCTAAGTAGAAATGTTGGAGAATTTATATTAAATAACTTAAAACCAGACTTTTTCATAACTTCACATGGAATTTATTCAACATGGGGACCTGCATATGAATTTTTAAAGAAGAGAGGAATAAATTGCCTTGTTTTTGTAGCTTCTTTTACTCATTCACTAAATTATAAAAATTCCTATATAGTAGATACAAAGGCTCAAACTCTTTCTAGAAGTAATTTTTGGAAATCATATAAGAACAAGGTAGTGACCTCAGAGATGAAGAAAAAAGTCGAAGAATATTTTGCATTGAGATTGAATTATCAAATAGAGGATACAAAATTCCTGTATAAAGGAAAATTAAGTATTTTTAAAATAGACAAAGAAAATGGTTGTAAATATCATATTGGAATGTTTCCTAATGTTATATGGGATGGCAATATCAAAGATCGTCATAATGTATTTAATGGATTAGTCGAATGGTTAATCTCAACAATTGATTATGTTAAAACTAATGAAGATATTAAATTATATATTAAATCCCATCCTTCAGAAATTACTGTTTTAAAGGGATCAGCGAGAATTGTTGATATTTTAAATAATTATATCGAGATAAAAAAAGTCAAAAATGTTATATTAATTCCACCTGAAAAAATGATTAATACATATGAATTTATTAAAAATTTGGATTTAGGGATTGTTTATGATGGATTCCTAGGAATGGAAATGCCATATATGAAAATTCCTACTATCATTTCTGTTAAAAATGGCTTTTCATCTATTGAAGGTGGAAATTTTTCTATTAATAATAAAGACGAATATTTCTATTATTTAGATAATCTTAATAAAGTCATAAATGAATTTAAAGAAAATTATGAACAAAAATATTATGATAACATTGTAAGATATCTATATTGGTATCTTTATGAACTTCCCATAAAAATTCCAACAATATCTAAAAAATCTCGTTCTATAACAAATTTATTACAATTAAAAAAAGAAGATTTAGTATTAGAGAAAAAAATCATTAATCTGTTTTATTAAAATTAATATAACATTAATTTAATAAAATTAGGATAAATATTGATATATTTTGGATTAAAAAATTTTTACGATATATGATATAATCAAAATTGTTGAAAATAATCCAGATATTATGGATTTAAATAAACATATAGAATGAAGAAAATAGTAAAATTTGGTTATTCACTAATCCTCCTTTACCACTTTTAATTTAAATGTCTCTTTATCTTCTTCATAAACTCTAAAACCAGATTTTTTATAAGCCTTCAGGGCACTAATATTTTGCTTATGGACACCCAAGTTTATTTCTTCTAATCCTAACTTATCATAACTATACTGTATTAATGTATTTAAAGCTTCAGTTCCAAAACCTTGATTCCAATATTTTTTTTCTCCAATTAAAATGCCTAAAGTTGCAATATTTTCTATAAAATTAATTGGTTCTAATTTTATATTACCTATATGACTATTATCATTTTTTAAATAAATGCCAAGAAATAAACAGTTTGGATCATCATATCTTTTCACTATATAATCTTTTAATTCTTCCATAGTTATTTCTTTTGATTCTAAATATTTATTTACTTCTTTATTATTGATCCAAGAACAATATTGCTCTGAAGCATCGCTTTCTAAAAGAGGTCTTAAATAAATTCTTGATGCTGTTATCTTTATCCTTGACTTATTCATTTTAAATTTTTTCTGGTTATTAATTAAGAGTTTTTTTCTATACTATATATAATAAAAGCTATAAAAGATTTTAATTATTAGGAGGATGAATAAGAGTTTATTAAAAAATGGATATCTCAAAAATAACACTTGGAACAGCACAAATTGGTTTGGACTATGGAATTGCTAATTTTAGGGGAAAACCAAGTTATGCGAAAGCTATAGAAATATTAAAATATTCATGGGAGCATGGAATTAATACTTTTGATACATCCCCAGTTTATGGAAATAGCGAGGAAATAATCGGGGCTTTTATCGCTCCTAAGGAAAAAAAGAATTTTAGGAATTTAATGGTTGTCTCTAAATTGCCTAAAATTGAAGATATAAAAGATGTACCTTATGATCTTCTTTATTCTAAGATAAAGAATCGGGTTATTCAATCTCTAAGGACATTAAATATTGAAAAATTTCCAATTTATCTAATCCATCATGCGCCAAATGCTTTTATTGAAGACGGGATCATTGTTAAATGTTTAAATCAAATTAAAGAAGAAAACTTAATTGATCGGATAGGAATATCTATTTATAATCCCAATGAAGCTAAGGCTTCTTTAAAATTAAAAGAAATTGATGTTATTCAAGTTCCTATAAATATTTTTGATCTACGTTTAATTGAAACTGGGCTTCTAAAAAAGCTAAAAAAGCAAAACTACTTAATTTTTGCCAGGAGCGTCTATCTTCAAGGATTATTTTTTAGAGATCCAGAAACATTGCCAAAAAACTTAGATATTGCTAAAGAATGCTTAATAAGACTTTGGGAGATTAGTAAAGAATTTAAAATTAAAATTGCTAATATAGCTTTATTATTTGTAAGGGATATTCCAGAAATTGATAGTTTGGTAATTGGTGCAGAAAAAATGGAACAAGTGGAGGACAACTTAAAAATAATAAAGGAGGATGCTTTAGATCATGATTTACACCAATTAATAAGGGAGGAGTTCTCTGAAATTCCTGAAATAATAATAAATCCTTCTTTTTGGAATCAATAAATCAAAAAAAATTAATATTATAAAATAACTATAATCTTTCAAATGAATGTTATGAAAAAAATACTAATTATTTGTCAAGCAAGATTTGGGTCCACTCGTCTTCCTGGTAAGGTTCTTAAGAAAGTTGGAGATAGAGAACTTTTATGGTACGAAATTAAAAGATTACAGTTAGTTAAAACGCAAAATACTATTATATTAGCAACAACTAAAACAGAAAAAGATAAAGAAATAATGTATTTTGCGAATAATAATAATATCAATTGCTTTTTAGGTAGTGAGGATGACGTCCTCGATAGATTTTATCAAGCTGCAAAAGAGTATAACGGTGATATAATAGTTAGAATAACTGGTGATTGTCCGTTAATAGATCCTGATGTTATTGATCAAGCAATAAATATCTTTTTAGAGGGAGATTATGATTATGTTTCAAATGTTGAAGAAAATAAAGAAACTTATCCCGATGGATTAGATGTAGAAGTTTTTTCATTTCAAGCATTAGAAAGAGCACATCGCGAAGCTAAATGGCAATCTGAAAGAGAACATGTAACCCCTTATATCAGAAAAAATTCGGATAAATTTTCTCTAAAGCACTTTAGG
The DNA here is from genome assembly GCA_016839655.1 of Promethearchaeota archaeon. The sequence continues at coordinate 35,317 of JAEOTW010000158.1, forward strand.
AATAAAGAGGATCTCTCAAGCTTCCGATTAACTGTTGATACACCTGAGGATTATGAATTCTTATCGTATATCATAAATAATTTCAAAGATAAGTGGGACAAATTCAGAATGTATGATATAATTGATTATTTAAAAGAAAATCTACCCTTGTTAAAAATAAACGCTCAATATGAACGAAATGAGGGTTATTTAAAATCAATAAGAGAAGATAAAATTGTTAAAAATTAAAAAAACAGGGTGAATAAGTATTAATTGTGAGAAAGGTATTTCTTTATGGAATAAAGCTAAAAGATTAATTCCTGGTGGATCCCAACTTTTAACTAAGCGTTCTGAAATGTTTCTACCAGATCAGTGGCCTTCATATTTTGATAAAGCAAAAGGTTGCGAAATCTGGGATTTAGACGGAAACCATTATTATGACATGACTGTTATGGGTGTAGGAGCATGCACACTAGGATATGCTGATGATGATGTAAATAAGGCTGTGATAGAAGTAGTTAAAGATGGTTCTATGTCTACTTTAAATAGTCCTGAGGATGTTGAACTTGCTGAATTGTTATTAAAAATACACCCTTGGGCAGAAGCTGCTCGTTATGCTCGTACTGGTGGCGAAATCATGGCAATTGCCGTCAGAATTGCACGTGCTTACACCAAAAGAGATAAAGTTGCTTTTTGTGGATATCATGGATGGCATGATTGGTATTTATCAAGTAATTTAGATAATAATGCAAATCTAGATGGTCATCTCTTACCTGGACTCGATCCAAATGGTGTTCCCAGAGGTTTAATAAAAACAGCTTTACCGTTTGAGTATAATAAAATAGAGCAATTGGAGTCTATTATTAAAGAGAATGATATTGGGGTTATAGTTCTTGAGCCAATAAGGCACCAAGAACCAAAAAATAACTTTCTTCAAAGAATTAGAGAAATTGCTGATGATATTGGAGCAATCTTAATTATTGATGAGATCACTGCTGGTTGGCGGTTAACTTGTGGAGGGGCTCATTTACTCTATGATGTTAATCCAGATATGATGGTTACAGCTAAAGCAGTTAGTAATGGATATCCTATGGCAGCAGTTATTGGTAAAGCAGAATTAATGGATGCTTCACAAACAAGTTTTATTAGTAGTACTTACTGGACCGAAAGGATTGGTCCTGCTGCTGCTATAGCAACAATCAATAAAATGCAAAAAGTGAACTTACCTGCTTATTTAGACAAAATAGGTGCATTAATCGGTAAAAACTGGGAAGAGCTAGCGAATAAACACAGTCTAAATTTTTCAATCTTACCACCCAATGCCTTAGTTACATTTACTATCGATTATGAAAATGCTCTTGAAATTAAGACCCTTTATACGCAAGAGATGCTTAAGAGAGGGTATCTTGCTGCAACAAGTGTATATGTTAGCTATGCTCATACTGAGGAAATAGTGAATAAATACATGAAAGATGTTGATGAAGTGTTTGGAATTATAAAAATAGCGATTGAGCAAAAAACCGTAAGGAAACTCCTTAAAGGTCCAACTGTTCATAGTGGATTCCAAAGATTAACATAAAGATTATTAAAAAATAAGAAAGATAAAAAATGAAAGATATAATAATAGGTAATAAAAAGATTGGAGAAAATCAACCCACTTTTATAATTGCTGAAGCCGGTTCTAATCATAATCGTGATTTAGAACAAGCTAAAAAATTAATTGAGATTGCCGCAGAATCTGAAGCAGACGCTGTAAAGTTTCAAACTTATTCTGCAGAAACTATGTATTCTAAAAAAACTGTTACACCTGATTATCTTGAAGGAAAGATAGAACAAAAATCCGTATGGCAATTAATTAAAGATATTGAACTTCCAAGGGAATGGCAAGGTGAATTAGCGGATTTCGCTAAATCTCATGGATTGATCTTCCTCTCTACACCTTTTGACTATCAAGCTATTAAAGAGTTAGAAGAATTGAATGTTCTTGCTTATAAAGTTGCCTCTTTTGAAATAGTGGACTTACAATTTCTAAAAGAGATTGCTAAAACAAAAAAGCCAATTATTTTATCCACTGGAATGGCAAGTATGGGTGATATTGAGGATGCAGTAAATGCTATAAAAGAAATTGGTGATATCGATATAGCTTTACTTCATTGCGCTATAAACTATCCGCCACCAATTGAAGATTTAAATTTAAGGGTAATTAAGACGTTAGCAAAAGCATTTCAAGTTCCCGTAGGATTCTCTGATCATACAATGAGTACATATCTACCATCAATTTGTGTGACTCTTGGAGCATGTATTATTGAGAAACATTACACTGTTAGTAGATCATTAAAAGGGCCAGATCATAAATTTGCTTTAGAACCTAAGGAATTAAAACTCATGATTAAAAATATTAGAGAAACTGAAACTGCTTTAGGTAGTTCTATAAAAAAAATAGCAGAATCAGAAAAGAACTTGTATAAACTCGCTAGGAGGAGTGTTATTGCAGCAAAAAAAATTCCCGCAGGAAAAGTAATAGAAAAATCTGATCTTATTATAAAACGTCCTGGTTATGGAATTCCTCCAAAATTTCTTGATATAATAGTAGGTCGAGAGGCTAGAAAAGATATAGACGAAGATGACATAATTACTTGGGATATGATATAATGATTAAGAATATTAAGATTGGAATTAAGATTTCCACAGAAAATTTTAACTTACTTGATGAAATTTATGAGAATCTTGATATTATTGATTATACAGAGATCTCAATAAAGCCCAACTTTAAAACTGATGATTTAAATAAAATTAGAGAAGTAAAATTGCCATATGCTATACATCTACCCAATTCTAATTTTGGAATTGATTTTGGTGAAGTAAATTATGAAGAAAATAATTCAAAATTTTTGAAAAATGTGAATCTGAACAAGGATTTATTTAAAACTTTAAATCCTATTTGTTACATAATACACCCAGAATCAGGAGATCAAGCTTATTCAATAATGAATCTTAAGAAAATTGGTCTAAAACCTTTAGCAATTGAAAATATGCCAATAAAAGGTATACGCGGAGAAAAACTAGTAGGTTATGATATCAATACTCTGGAATTGTTCTTTAAGGAAATACAAGATTTAGAGTTATGTTTTGATATAAACCATGCAATTAAAGCTGCTACTACAAAAAAGGAAGATTATCTTGAATTTATTAGAAATTTTTTAAATTTCAGAAAGCCAATTTTATTTCATATTGCCAGCGGTGACTTAAATGTGGAATTTGACGACCATCTTCATTTGGATGAAGGAGACTATAATATAACTAAAATAAAGAGAATTTTATTAGAATTTGAAGAAATTGTTCGTTTAACTTTTGAAACCCCTCGAAGCGTTAAAAATTCTATTAAGGAAGACTTAACAAATATAAATATCTTCATTAAATCCTAAAATTATGTGTTGAAACCTTGGATATAGATTATAATAAGATTGGTGTAATTCCCGCAGAAATTGATAATGAAAATCACAAAAAAGGGATATTAAAAGTATTTAATGAAAATATTAAATATTTTCATTTGACAAAGGAATCAGTTTCTTATGAAGATCATTCTAAATGGTGGTCACAAGCTTTTAATAATGAAATCATTTATGTAATAATTTATGAGCAAATGGTAACTGGATACATTAGATTAACAAAATTTAAAACAGACACTAAAGAAGAGAATGAAATTAGTATTGCATTATCAAAAAAATTTCAAAAATCAGGCCTTGGCTCACATGCCTACCAAATATTTGAAAAAAAGATGAAAAAGATTGGAATTAGCAAAATAATAGCAAATACTGAAAATGATAATGTATTAGGTCAAAAATTTTTTGAAAAAAACAAATTCAAAAAGAAAGATTACAGATATGTAAAGATTATTTAAAATAATATATTAAATGGATTAAAGGAGTTTTTAATTAAAAATGCAAAAATTTCTAATTGTTACCATTAAATCTTGGAATATTGATAATTTCAATAAATACACTAAAAACTGGGAAGGAGAGTGGTATTTAATTTCTAAGAAGGAAGATTTTTCTTTAGATAATGTTGATAAAGTTAATCCTAATAAGATATTTTTTGTTCACTGGTCATGGATAATTCCTAAGGAAATATTTGAGAAATATGAATGCATTTTATTCCACATGACGGACTTACCATATGGTAGAGGCGGAAGTCCAATGCAAAACTTAATCCTTAGAGGACAATATGACACTAAAATCTCTGCCTTAAGAGTAGTGCAAGAATTAGATGCAGGTGATATTTATTTAAAGAAATCATTAAATATAGAGCATGGAACTGCAGAGGAAATCTTTACTAAAGCTTCAGATATTATCTATAAAATGATTGAAGAGATACTAACCAAAGACTTAAAACCAAAACCACAAGAAGGAGAGATTGTTGAGTTTTTGAGAAGGAAACCAGAGGAGGGTAATTTAAAAGATCTTAATAACCTTAAAAAAATTTATGATTATATAAGAATGTTGGATGGTGAAGGATATCCTCCAGCATTTTTCGAGTTTAATGATATAAAATATGAATTTTTCAGACCGAAATTGAAAAGTAATAAACTAGAAGCAAGAGTAATTATTAAAAAAAAAGATGAGCTGAATAATGAGAAATAATAAAGTCTTGATTGTAGCTGCACATCCTGATGATGAAGTTTTAGGATGTGGTGGGACAATAGCAAAATTAGCATCTGATAATGAAATACACGCATTAATTCTAGTTGATAGAATTACTTCTCGAAAATTAGATATTCCCGAGTCTGAATTAAAGGAATTAAGAGATACAACCTCTAATGCTCATAAACTCTTAAAAATTAAAGAAACCTATTTTGAAAATTTTCCAGATAATAGTTTTGATAAGCTGCCTTTATTGGATTTAGTAAAAAAAGTGGATGAGTATATTACTAAAATAAAGCCAGATATAATTTTCACACACCATCATGCAGATTTAAATATTGACCATAGAATGACTTTTCAAGCAGTTTTAACCTGTTGTAGACCACAACCAAATTTTAAACACCCCGATATTTATAGTTTTGAGATTCCCTCTTCCACTGAATGGCAAGTTTTAAGTGGAGAAAATGTATTTAAACCTAATATCTTTATAGATATTTCAGATACAATTGAGAAAAAGTTAAAAGCTTTAGAAATTTATAAAGCAGAAATGAGAGATTATCCTCATTCAAGATCTTTAGAAGGTGTAAAGTTGATGGCCCAAGATTGGGGTAGAAAAGTTGGAAAACGATATATCGAAGCTTTTGAATTAATTAGAAGTATAAAAAACAAATTATAGAAATCGGAGATTTTATTTCTTATAATATTTTAATACTTTTTCTAATGCATTTATTACATCATATACATCCGCATCACTCATTTTAGGAAAAAGAGGAATTGTTAATAGCCTAGGAAATAACCATTCCACATTTGGTAGGATGCCTCTTTTTAAACCAAATTTTTCTTGGTAATAAGAATGATAATGAACAGGTATATAATGGACATTAACACCAATATTTTCTTCCCTTAAAGCCTTAAATATATAGTCTCTATCTACTTTTAACTTCTCTACTTCTAATTGTATGACATATAAGTGCCATGAGTGTTTAATATTTTTCTTAACGTATGGAATCTTTATTCCTTCAATACCACTTAATTTCCTGTTATACAGATTCACAATTTCCCTTCTTCGATTTTGAAATGATTCTAATTTTTCCAGTTGATGAATTCCTAAACAGGCATGAAGTTCACTTAGATTATATCGAAATCCTAGATATTGCATATCATAATAAAAACCACCCTCTTTTCCAAATCTTTTAACCGCGTCTCTCGAAATTCCATGAGTACGAAACGTCAATAATTTTTTATATAATTCTTCGTTATTAGTTGTAACAATGCCCCCTTCTGCTGTTGTAATGTTTTTTACGGGATGAAAACTAAAAATTGTTAAATCGCTAACATTTCCTATTTTTTTACCCTTATATTCTGCATCTATTGCATGAGCAGCATCTTCGATGACGTACAGATTATTTTCTTCAGCGACTTCAGTTATTTCATCCATATCACAAGGTTGACCTGTAAAGTGAACAGGAATTATTGCTTTTGTTTTTGGTGTGATCTTTTTTCTAATTTCATTTGGATCAATATTGTACGTATTATTTTTAATATCTGCAAAAATAGGTGTACCACCTCGGTATACAACGCAATTTGCAGATGCTACAAAAGTTAAAGGTGTTGTAATAACTTCATCTCCAGGTTTAATATTAATACTCGAAGTAGACACATGCAATGCTGCTGTTCCAGAATTTACTGCTACAGCATATTTAGATCCTTTAAATTTTTTAAATCTTTCTTCAAAAAGTCTCATTTTGGGACCTGTTGTTATCCAATTAGACTTTAAAGAATCAATAACCTCATTTATTTCTTTCTCATTTAACCACTGCTTACCATACGGAAGAAAATCTTCTCTTATAGGTTTGCCTCCTTCTATAGCTGGTTTTTCCATCAAATATTCATCTCATTTTCTAAAATCCATTTTTCCAATTTTGTTATACCTTTTTTCAAGGATGTTTTTGGTTCCCAATTAAGTAATATTTTTGCTTTTGAATTATCACAGACTAATTTCATTATTTCACTCTGAGGATGATGGTGTTTAACGTGTTCAATTCGATTTTTATCATTTACAATCAACATTGCTAATTCACTAATTGAAATATCTGTTCCAGTTCCTGCATTTATAACTTCTCCAATACATCTCTTACATTCTAAGGCTTTCACTATAAAATCAGCACAGTCTTCAACATAAAGTAGATCTCTCGTTTGTGTACCATCTCCATAAATTTGCAATTTTTTATTTTCGAGTTTATTTTTAATAAAAATGGAAACAACTCCACCGTCCATATTAGTTTTTTGAAATGGACCATAAGTATTGAATGGTCGGAGAATTATAATAGGCAAATTAAAACCATAGTAATATGATAATGCTAATTCTTCTGCTGCTAATTTTGTTCCTGCATATGGAGATGTAGGTCTTATGGGATGAGTTTCTGAAATAGCTATATTTGAATTAGCTAAATCATAAACCATGCAGGTTCCAACTAAACAAATCTTTGTATTTACCTTACGCGCTGCTTCTAATATATTATATGTTCCAATTACATTATTTTCGAACGACCGTTCTGGAAAATCCAAGCTTTCTTGAACATTTATTTGAGCTGCAAGATGAATACAACTTGAAAATTTGAATTTAGCAAATAAATCTTCAATAAATTTTGTATCTCTAATATCGTTGAATGAAATTTCTTTCAAATGAGGGTTGTCTTTAAATTCCATAATATTTTCTCTTTTGCAATTGCTTAAATTATCCATAATAATAATATCTTTTTTTCCTTCTAGCAACTTTTTAGCAACCCATCTTCCAATGAAACCAGCACCTCCAGTGATTAAAATAACCATTTATGAAATCCCTTTTCTATATTATATTATTTTTTATTAAAAATTGCTTTATTTCTTTTTTTGAAAGAAATGGACCCCTATTAGAATTAATTGGCATTGATCCATCAAATTTCCTGATACCACGATATTCATTAATTTCAATTTTTGTAGAAACTTCTGTTAATTGAGGGAAAATTACATACATATCGTCAATTACATAAGTTCTTTCTGATTCTTCGATAGAAAATAACTCTTCATATAATTTTTCTCCAGCAAACATACCAATTTCCTTAATTTGTATCATTTCTGCCCTCTTATTATATTTTTCAGCAAAATAATCAATTAAAACTTCAATCAAATCAACAACTTTAATAGTATTCATTTTAAGAACAAAGACTTCACCGCCTTGCGATATTTCTGATGTTTTTAAAATCAATTTTAAAGCCGTATTTATATCCATAATATATCTTGTCATATCACTATGAGTTAAAGTAATTGGAATATCATTCTTAACTTGATTTTCTATTAAAGGAATTAATGATCCCCTGGATCCAAGTACGTTACCAAACCTTACTGAATAAAATATTGTTCTAGCATCTCCTTTATAATAATTTGCGGCAGTTATTAATTTTTCACCAAGTAATTTTGTTACCCCCATTGTATTACAAGGGGTAGCTGCTTTATCTGTACTAGTAAAAATAACTTTTTCTAGATTATAATCAATGCTAATTTCAATTAAATTCTGAAGTCCTAATACATTTGTTTTTATTGCTTCAAAAGGATTATATTCACATGCAACTACATGCTTCAATGCTGCTAAATGAAACAAGACATCAGTATTATTCATTGCTCTTTTTAATCTTTCCTTATCTCTTATGTCTCCGATAAAAAATCTTAACTTCTTCTCTGGATCTCTGATCTCATTTTTGAGAATATGTTGTTTAGTTTCATCTCTACTAAGAATTCTAATTACATTTGGAGAATAATTTTCTAAAAGATATTGAACGAGCACTGTTCCAACTGTACCTGTTCCTCCAGTTATTAATATATTTTGTCCATCGAGCATTTTAATTTTCTTTTTTTTTTCTTGTTATATATTTGTACAATTTAATAATGATTTAATTCTTTTTAATTTAAAATAATTTTAAGAACAATTCTTCAATTGATATACTTTCTTCCTCTACTCTAAATACAGGATATTTGCTTAGTATTTTTAGTAAATTATTTAGACGTTCCCTTTTATTTAGGTATGTGATTATCCCTGTTGGAGTTTCTTCGGTATCATTTAAAAACTCTTGCTGATCTAACTCTAGTTTTAGGCTATCTCTGGGTTGATTAATTTCAATATTAAATTTGATTCCTTTATGAATTATTTTTCTAAGTTCTTCTTGAGTACCAATTTTTATGATCTTTCCCTTATCGATAAAGGCAATTCGATCGCAAACTCTTTCAACTACAGTCATATTATGACTTGTTAAAAATATCGTTTTTTCCAATTTTTTCAATTTATCTATGATTAAGTTTGTTGTTTTTACATCTAAACCAAGGGTCGGTTCATCTAAGAATAAAATTTCAGGATTAATTAATAATATTCTACATAATGCTAGTTTTACTTTCATACCTGTAGAATATCTATTCACATACTCATTAAGCCACTTGGTTAAATCAAATTCTTCAGCAACTTTCTGAATTTTTTCTTTATAATTTGCAATCTCATATATTTTGCAGAAAAACTTTAAATTAGCATAACCTGTTGCTTTATTGTATAACATATCACTTCCCAACATTAAACCAATTTTAGGTTTAATCAAATTTGGTTTTTTTAGTAAGTTAATGCCATTAACAGTAGCATAGCCACTAGTTGGATTTAATAAAGTTGTTAAAATAGATACTAACGTTGTTTTTCCAGCACCATTTGGACCTAAAAGGCCAAATTTTTCTTGTTTTTTTACACTAAAATTTATTTTATCTAACGCTACAATTTTGGCTTTCCGACCTTTTAATTTATAGGTTTTAGATAAATCGAATGTTTCTATAACAGATTGAGTCATTTTGATTCTTACCCCGAAACACCAAATTTTTTATATATTTTATTAAATAAAATTACACCTGCAATTGGAAAGATTACTAAAGATGTTCCAAAAATCAAAAAATGAAAAGGATGTGAACTTAATGTTAATATGATATTATTTTCAATCCAAGTCAATCTTATTATATCAATAAAATAATAAATTGGGTTCAAACTTATTATATTTTGGATTTCTTGTGGAAATAAATCAAAGGGATAAGTTATACAACTTGCCCAAAAAATTAAACTGATGATAAAGTTGAGAATTGCCATTATGCCTTCATTGGATAATGCAAAAATTCCTATACTTAGACCAATTCCAGCAAACATTAATGTGATACTGAAAAACATAAATAAGATACTTATTAAGGTGATAAATGATATTGGAAATAGTATATAAATAATGATGAAGAGAGTTATAAAACCAAAAGAAATTATAAATAATTCCGATAGAATGTAACCTGCTAATAAGTAGAACCGATTAAATGGAGCGGTAATTAAAGCAGGAAAAGTTTTCCAATATTTTTCCAAAGTTAGCTGATAGGTCATTCTAGGTATTATTCTTCTCAATAACATAATATTATAACCTATAAAAACAAAAACAATAAAATTTGATTCATTCCAAGGTCCAAAATCAGTTGCAAGGGAAAAGAATCTATTTAATACAATAATAGGCATTATAATTGTGATTATTGGAGAAATTGAAACAACAGCTAATTGTAACTTGTATCTTAATTGCATTTGAATGTTTTTTTCCGCTATGGCAGTAGTCTTTAGTAAAATACGGCGTATTGTTTTAAAGAATTTCATTGTAATAATTATAATTATTAAAGTCTAATAAACTTATGATAGATTTTTATGACAAACTTAATTATTCTGAATTTACAATTGATCTTTTTTAGATTAGTATCTTAAAAATTAATTATATTTAGAAGATAATGATAATTTGGATAAAATAATGATTTCAATATTCTTTATTGTTTTTGAATTAATAACCTTTTTTAATTACATTTAACTATATTTAATTAATTATAATTAAAAATGTTATATCAACCTATGAATGACGAAGAACATAAAGTTGAATATACCACTGTATCCATACCAAAACCTCTTGCAGATAAGATTAAAAATCGCATGAAAGGTACTGGGTTTTCTTCAGTATCAAGTTATGTTACATACGTTTTAAGACAAGTTTTATCTTCAATTGAAGAAGAGGAGCGATCAAAACAAGCATTTACGAAGGAAGAAGAAGAAAAAGTAAAACAGAGACTAAGAGATTTGGGGTATATTGACTAAGAAGATTAATAAAAAATAGAGATAATACTGATAATTTTTAGAGGAAACTAAAATGATACAGCCTCATGGTGGTAATTTAATTAATAAAAATTTGCCAAAAGTTGAAAAAGAGAGAATCCAAAGAGAAATTGATGAATTTGAAACAATTACAGTAAATCCCCAAACAATAAAAGTAATTAAGAACATTGGTTTTGGAGTTTTTAGCCCATTAGAAGGATTTATGAATGAAAATAATTATAAATTTGTTCTTGAACACATGTACTTAGAAAATAATGTTGCTTGGCCTTTTCCAATTGTATTGGATATTTCGGAAACATTAGCGAAAGCCCTCAAAATTGATGATAGAGTCATATTAACAGACCCAACAGAAAAACCAATTGCTCTTATGGATATAGAAGATATATATAGTTATGATAAGAAAGTATTTGCTAAAACAGTTTATGGAACATTAGATCGTGATCATCCAGGGGTAGATTCTGTATATCGCATGAAAGAAAGGTTAATTGGGGGAGAAATTTTTATTATTAATGAACCTGCATCTGTATTTCCCGAATTGGATCTAAAACCTATAGAGACAAGAGTACTATTTAAACAAAAGAAGTGGGACAGAGTAGTGGCCTTTCAAACGAGAAATCCTCCTCATCTTGGTCATGAATATGTACAAAAAGCAGGATTAACATATGTAGATGGTATTTTTATTAATCCCGTGATTGGTATGAAGAAAGTTGGAGATTTCTTAGATGAAGTAATAATAAAATCCTATCAAGCCCTAATTGATGAGTATTACCCCAAAGATAGAGTTGTGTTAAGTACATTTGAAACTGAAATGAGATATGCAGGCCCTAAAGAAGCTATTTTCCATGCGATAGCTAGAAAGAATTTTGGATGTGATCACATAATAATTGGACGAGACCATGCAGGAGTGGGTGATTATTATGGTCCTTACGATGCTCATAAAATTTTTGAACACTTCCCTGATCTTGGTATTGAACCAATCAAATTCCGGTCATTTTCAAAATGTGACAAATGTAATTCAATAGTAAATGATAAAATTTGCCCACATCCGCCAAAAATGCAAAATTTTTTCGCAGGTAGAGAAATACGAAATGCATTAAGGTCAGGAAAATCTCCAAGTTCAGAAGTAATGCGCCCTGAAGTAGCTAAAATTATTCTGGAATATAATAATCCATTCGTCTCTTAATTTTTTTTTAAATTTCAATAAAATAAATCATAATACATATAAAATGAATCAAAATAGTAGAAAATTAATTGTTATAGGATTAGATTGTGCTACACCAAGAACTCTATTTGAGGAATTTATAGACGATTGCCCTAATATAAAAAAAATGATTGAGCAGGGTGTTTATGGTAAGTTAAGAACATGTAACCCCCCTATTACTATTCCTGCTTGGATGGTGATGTCCACAGGTAAAAAAGCGGGAACTTTAGGTTTATATGGATTTAGACACAGAAAAAAGAATTCTTATGATGACTATTGGATTGCAACATCTTATAAAATAAAGGAACCAAAAATTTGGGATATTATAGGAAAGAAAGGTCTTAAATCCTGCATTTTAGGACTACCTCCAACCTATCCTGTTCAAAAAATAGAAGGCTATTTGGTTTCTGGTTTTATCACTCCTGATATAGATTCTGAATATACATATCCCCCTGAATTAAAAGAAGAAATTAAAGAACACATTGGAAAATATATTTTAGATGCTAATTTTAGAGTAGAAGATAAAAAAATCTTATTGAAAGAAATATATGAAATGACAAGGGTTCAATTTAAAACTATAAAATATTTGATGCAAAATAAGGAATGGGATTATTTTAATTTTGTAATTATAGGTTTAGATAGATTTCATCATGCTTTTTGGAAGTATTATGATAAAAACCATATTAAATACGAACCTGGTAATAAGTTTGAAGGAGAAATGAAAAAATATTATCAATTTCTTGATCAAGAAATTGGAGAAATTTTAGATTTGCTTGATGAAAATACAATCACGATGATCGTATCAGATCATGGTGCAAAAGCAATGAAAGGTTTAGTATGTGTAAATATGGCACTTGAAGAATTGGGCTTATTAAAATTCAAAGCTAAGCCAAAGCCAGGAACAAGATTAGCAGATGCCGATATAGATTGGTCCAATACATATGCATGGGGCTGGGGAGGGTATTATGCGAGAATTTTTCTTAATCTTAAAGGAAGAGAACCTCACGGTATCATCAAAGAAAAAGATTATGAAAAAATTCGAGAAAATGTCATTAATAAGCTAAAATCAATAAAAGATAATAATGGAAATTCAATGAATACAATTATTTTCAAACCGGAAGAATTATTTGAGGTTTTAAATGGAGATCCACCTGACCTAATGGTCTATTTCGACGATTTAAATTGGAGATCTGCCGGAACAGTTGGATATGAATCAATGTATTTAGATGAAAATGATACTGGTCCTGATGACGCAGTTCACGATTGGTTTGGAGTATATATTATTCATGACCCTAGTTATACATCTGGAAAAAATTTAGGAGTCAAGAATATACTTGATATTGCTCCTACTTCTTTGAAAATATTAGGCGTTGAAGTGCCTAGAGATATGGAAGGTAATATTATAGATATTTAAAAAAAAATTGAAAAGAAATGGAACATAAAGGATTTACGTTATGGTTTACAGGGCTTCCTTGTTCAGGTAAAAGTGTCCTTGCAGATGCTGTTGCTGAAGAATTAAAAATGAAAGGAATGAAAGTGGAACGACTAGATGGAGATATTGTTAGGAGGAGTTTAACTAAAGATCTTGGTTTCTCTGAAGAAGATCGGAATATGAATATTGAAAGGGTTACATTTGTTGCAAAATTATTGACTAGAAATGGAGTTGCTGTACTAGCATCCTTTGTATCACCTTATAATAAGATTAGAGCATACTCTAGAAAAGAGATTGGAAATTACATTCTTGTATATGTGAAATGTTCTCTTCAAGAATGCGAAAATCGAGATGTTAAAGGAATGTATGCAAAAGCTAGAGCTGGCGAAATAAATGATTTTACTGGGATCGATCATCCTTTTGAAGAACCTGATTCTGCGGATATAATTGTTGAGACAGATAAGCAAACGGTTGAGGAAAGTAAAGATATTATGTTAAAAGCTTTACTTCAAATGGGATATTTACCTAATAAAAATAAATAAAGATAAATTTTTACTTTAGGAAGAATCAAAAAAATTAACTAACAATTTTTTTTATTTGTTTTATTAACTCTTGTTTATTTAGTCTATAATGATTTAGCACAATTTCTCTTTTTCCTGATTGGGCAAATAAATTATCTATTCCAACTACTTTTATGATTTTGGCAAATTTATTTGATACTATTCTTGCAATTATGCTTCCAAAACCACAATATGTATTATGTTCTTCCAATACAATAATATACTTAATATTTTTAATTTCATCAAATAGAGCCTCTTCGTCTATTGGTTTAATTGTTGGAAGGTTTATTACTTTTATCGAAGTATTGAATTCATTTTCAATACTCGAAACTGATTCAAAAGCTAGCACACTACCATAGCCAGTACCGATTAAACAAATATCTTTTCCTTCTTTTATTACATCAGGTTTTCCAATTTGAAAATGATAATTTTCATTATGTATCTTAGGAAATGAATCTCTTGGCAATCTGATATAAAAAGGTCCTTCTGTATTAAATGCATACTCTAATATTTTAATTAACTCAAGATTATCTGATGGCACGATAACTGTTAAATTTGGTAAAGAGGTCATCAAACTAAAATCCTCCAATGCATTATGGGTACTACCATCTTCTCCTACAATCCCTCCATGGGTTGTAATTATTTTTACGTTCAAATTATCATGACAAGCAAATCTAATAAATTCCCATGCTCTCCCAGTTGTAAAAATTGAGAACCCGCTTACTATTGGAATTTTTCCAGAGATAGCAAAACCTAATGCAACCCCCATCATATTCTGTTCAGCAATTCCCATATTAAAGAATCGGGAAGGGAATTCCTTAGCAAATTTGTTTGTTCGTGTAGATGCTGATAGATCAGCGTCTAGAACAATAACATTATTATTTTTATGACCTTCTTTAACTAAAAAGTTTCCAAATGTATCTCTAAGTTTAAGTTCTTGATTCAATTAATTCCCCCTCAGTATTTCTTCTTTAATACTGTCAAGTTCTTTAAGTGCAATATTGTATTCTTCATTATTTGGTGCTCTCCCATGGAATTCCCGAGTGTGTTGCATAAAAGATACTTCAGATCCTTTAATAAGATATGAAACAATAACTTTAGGTTTTCCGATTACAGATTTAGAACGTTTAAATCCTTGTAACACATCTTTTAAATTTGATCCGTCAACTTCAATAACTTCCCAACCAAATGCTTTCCATTTTTCCACTAATGGCTCTAAAGCCATTATCTCTTCAGTTGATCCATCTATTTGCAAACCATTACGATCTATGATTACGATTAAATTATCTAATTTAAAATGATTAGCTGACATGGCAGCTTCCCAAATTGCACCCTCATTTAATTCTCCATCACCTACTAAAACATAAATAAACTTGTCAGAATTATCTAATTTGGCTGAAAGTGCACATCCAACTCCAATAGATAATCCCATACCTAAAGATCCCGTAGATATTTCTATTCCAACTTCTGGGTTTTTTACTGGATGACCTTGTAGTTTAGAATCAAATTCTCTTAGAGTAAATAATTCTTCTCTATTTATAAATCCAAATTTTGAAAGAACTGCATATAATGCAGGTGCTGCATGACCCTTACTTAATATGAAAATATCTCTTCCTTCCCAAGTAGGATTTTGATAATTTATCCTCATAATATTATTATATAGAAGATAAATGATATTAACACATGATAGAGACCCACCTGGGTGCCCCGATTGGGCCTTATATATCATTTTCAAAATATCTTTTTTGATATCTATAATATCAACTAAGATTTTTTGTTCAATTTCTTTTGATAATTCCATTCTAATAATTACTTTACTAGGTTAAATTAGATTTATTGGATAATATGTAATTTTTAAGTTTTTCTTGACTATAGAATTCTACAGGAGGTAGAGATGCAGCAAGAGCAGCAGCATAGAGAGCGATATTTACACCATCTATTGTAGGTATTTTAGACGCATGTGATAAACCTAAAACAGCCATAACAACGCTTCCTACTGCTACATAACTTCTTACTGGTTGTTGTAATATCGGTTGTATTTTTTCTATTTTGTCATTTTCTTTTGAAAAAAGAAACGACTCTAACTCTAAATAATTCAAAAGTACATTTTTAGATTTAGATGCATTCAATATTCTTTTTCCCGCTATGGTAACACTAGTTTCGTTGCAACAGTCAATTGAAAAGGTATCTAAGGCTTTCTGAAGATTAATTTTTATTAATTCTACATTTTCATATAGGTAATAATTTGTCATAGTAGGACGAGCGATTATAGGGATATTTTTATAGTGCTCTTCCAAAAAACGTAATAACTCTTGTATAAATTGATCATTAAAGATTCCCCCCAATCCATAATCTAAAATTAATATCGCTCCGATATCCTGAGAACTATTAGCTATTAGATCCTTGAATTTTTCTCGTATTGATTGAGATATATCACTATTGTAATCTGTTTCCAACCTTAATAAGTGTTGGTTCATTGCTTTTATCCTGGTAATCTGAGGTGTTTTAATTTTCTCATTAACAAGAATCCCAGAAATCTGAAGATTTAGTTCTTTAATTTTCTTTAGAAAAAATTCCCCTTCAAAATCATTCCCAATAATTGTACATACTTCAGGAATGCCACCTAATGATTGAATAAATTGGAGAACAAGCCCAATAGCTCCAATATAAGTATTGCTATTTTCTATTTTTACATTTGGGACAGGTGCATCTGGAGAAATCCTATCTGTAAAACCAAAAATATACTTATCTATTAATGCATCTCCAATGACTAAAACTTTCTTCTTATTCCATTTAGAAATTTCATCAATAAGAACCATAATTTTGCCTTATTTTTTTAATTCTCTCTGTAATTTTTCCCAATCTTTAAGAAATGCGTCTAAACCTTGATCTGTGTTAGGGTGTTTGAACATTTTTTCTAACACAGAAAATGGAATAGTGGCAATATGTGCTCCTATTTTAGCAGATTCAATAACATGTCTAGTGTTTCTTACCGAAGCTACAATTAGTTCAGATTTGAAATCGTATGCATTCAAAATGTCCATACATTCCCAGAGAAAATCAATTTCATTCTGACCATTATCCATCAGTCTTCCAATAAAGGGACTTATATAAGAAGCACCAGCTTTAGCTGCAATTAAAACTTGATTTTGTGAGAACACAAGAGTAACGTTGGTTTTTATACCTTCCGATTCAAGTAGTTTAACAGCTTTTATACCATCCTTAGTAAAAGGAATTTTGATTACTATATTCGATGCAATTTTAGCTAATTCCCGTGCTTCATTAACCATTTTTTCCGTGGTTAATCCGATAACTTCTCCACTTACAGGCCCATCAACGATTTCACAGATTTTCTTCAATTGATCCATGGGATCTGCCCCTTCCTTTGCTAATAACGTTGGATTAGTAGTCACTCCATCTATTATTCCAAGTTCCTGCATTTCTGTAATCTGATCCAAATTAGCAGTGTCTATAAAAAATTTCATATTTCTTCACGATTAATTTTGGTGATTATAATAATTATTTGTTTTATATATTTATAGCAAATTCTTTTAAGTTTTTGAATATCATATCCGGTATTATAGAGCCAATCTTTTTTTGTTCCTCCTTACCATAACCTGTTAAGACTAATACTGTTTTACAATTTGCTGCTTGACCAGTTTGAATGTCATTTAGTGTATCTCCAATCACATAAGATTGGGTTAAATCAATATTATATTTTAATTTAGCTTTTAAAATCATTCCCGGATTTGGCTTCCTGCATCCACATGAACCAGTAAAGTCAGGGTGATGAGGACAATAATAAATATCATCAAGTTCAACACCATTTTGGATTAAATTATTAATCATTTTTTTATGTATCGCTTTAAGGGTTTCTTCGGTAAAATAACCTCGTGCTATACCAGCCTGATTAGTAATTATAATAAGTAGATATGTTTTTTGCTTAAGAATTTTCAATGCTTCAATTGAACCTTCAATAAATTCAAACATTTCTGGATTAGAAAGATAACTGACCTCCTTATTTATAACACCATCTCGATCTAAGAAAATTGCTTTATTTTTTTCACTCATTTTCATCAGAATACTTAAGTAACTTAATGATTTTGTTCGGATCTTCAGCTTTTAAAATTGTACTAGCACTTGTTAAGATATCTGTGTTTTTTAATTGCTTAGCATTTGTTAAATCTATTCCCCCATCAATATCAATAATAAAATCATATTTTTTCTTATATTGAGATAAAATATTTACTTTTTCTATAGAAGCATTTATAAATTTTTGACCTGACCAACCAGGTAGAACACTCATTATCAAAACTAGATCAATTTTGTTTAGATATGGAATGATATCATTAACATTAGTCTTTGGATTAATAGCAACACCCACTTGTTTATTATAAGTCTTTACTTCTTTTATGATATCAGTAAGTTTATTATTACTTTCAAAATGAAATAAGAATATATCAATAAAATTAATAATTTTTTTAATATACTCAAAAGGGTTAACCACCATTAGATGTGCAATTATAGGTGTATCGAAAGATTCTTTTATTTTCTTAAAAACATCCAGATTATTACATTCATTATTTACAAAAAAACCGTCCATGAAATCTATATGAATGTAATCATAACCTTCTAATCCTTTTAATATGTCCACTGTAAAATCTTCAATAGCGTGAATTGATATTGCAATTTTTTTCATGAAAAATCGATTACTTGAAAAGTTCTTTTTCAACTAAATAACAAATAATATGACCTACTGTTATGTGACCTTCTTGAATTCGGGGAGTATCTGTTGAGGGTATCTTTAAACATATATCTGCTATTTCTTCGATTTTATTTTGTTTCTGGCCAGTAAAACCAATTGTTATTGCTCCTTTCTCTTGAGCTTTTAATAGACCTTTTATCACGTTAGGAGAATTTCCAGAAGTACTTAATCCAATAGCTATATCTCCCTTCTCGACAAATGATGATACCTGTCTTTCAAATACTAAGTCATAACCAAAATCATTAGCTATGGCTGTAAGTACAGAAGTATTAGTATGGAATGCTAAGGAGGGAAGCGATTCCCGATCTTTATAAAATTTTCCCACAAATTCAGCAGCGATGTGTTGGGCATCAGCAGCACTACCTCCGTTGCCGAAAAGAACAACTTTCTTCTTATTATTATAGGCATTTATTATTTCTTTTGATACTTTCGATATAACAGGAGCTAAGTTTTTTATAGCTTCTTTAACCTTAATACTTTCTTCTAAAATTGAAATGATTTCATTTTCCATTTTCTTATCTCTTAAACTAATTAACTAATCTTTAATTTAATTTCCAAACTTCAAGTCCCTTAGGATTAAAATGAAAATTAACAATTGTACCACCAATTTTTTCTAATTCTTGAATCACTATATATTTTTTATTAGGATCTGAGAATAGTAATAGATGTCCTCCTCCTCCAGCACCTAATAATTTTCCTCCTAGAACCCCAAATTTTCTTGAAGTAATATAGAAATTTTCAATGTTTCGATTAGAAATTTTATCACTTAAACTCTTTTTTGCAATCCACCCTTCATGTAGAAGATTTCCAAATTCATTTAATTGATCTATATTATTAAATTCTATAATTTTTCTCATAGACTGAGCAACATCTTTTAAATCTTGCATAGCTTCAACAAAAATTTTTTTTTCAACTTCATATCCCTTTAATACCTCATCTTGGATATTAGAAGAAAAATGAGAACCTCCAACATAGCATAGGATTAAACGAAATTGAAGCTCGTTAATCATTTCTTGGCTAGTCTCTATTGGAATTAAATTAATTTTATCTGTAAATTCGATAAAATTAAAGCCCCCACAGGCTGCAGCAAATTGATCTTGATATCCTCCTTTCTGCTTTAATTCAATTCGTTCAACATCATAAGCTTTTTGAGCGATTTCATAATTGGAAAGTCCTAAACTATAAAATTTATTTAATGCCCCTATTAACGCAACACATAAAGAAGAAGAACCCCCCATTCCTGATCCCGCAGGAAGTTCTGAATGAAATGTAATATCAAATCCATCCTTTATTTTCAAAACATTAAAAATACCTTTGAAAAGTTCATAGTCAGTAGAATAGTCTGAATCTCCAATCTCAAAAATGAAATTTCTTTTGAGATTAATTGAATATATACCTACTTTTTTGTCAATCCTTGGTTTTAAGGTAATGTATACATGACGATCTATTGTAGTACTTATTACACATCCTCCATGCTCCGTACAATATGGAGCCATGTCTGTTCCTCCGCCACCAAAACTGACGCGAAATGGTGCTTTTGAACGAATTATCATATCTTTTTCCATTGGTGGTAAAATTTGGTTATATCAAATTCTTTCATGTTAAATCGTTAAAAAATTTGATTATTATTTAATTAAATTCAGTAAATAATCTGTATAATATTCCTCATTTATCATATTCTTTAATTTCGATAAAAACTTATGAACAATTAAAATATCGAAAAATAGTAGTAACATCAATACATGACAAAAAAGGTTCTGGTAACTGGTGGAGCAGGTTTTATTGGTTCACATTTAGTTGATAACCTCATTGAAAAAAAGATTTATAAAGTAAGTATACTGGACAATCTAGAAGAACAAGTCCATGGAAAAGTTGATAGCCCTCCTTCCTATCTTGATAAAGAATCTGAATTTTTCCGAGGTTCGGTGACAGATTATGAAAGATTTGAGAAATTAGTGAAAGAGCATGAAATAATTGTTCATTTGGCAGCTAGTGTAGGTGTTGGACAGTCAATGTATCAAATAAAAAAATACATTGATAACAATATACAAGGTTTAGGAAACTTGTTAGATATCTTAGTAAATTGTGAACATAATGTAAAAAAAGTAGTTATAGCATCATCTAACACCGTATATGGAGAAGCTAAATCAAAATGTAATAAATGTGGAATAATATTCCCAAAATTAAGAACTTTAGAACAATTAAAGCAAAAAGATTGGGAGCTAAATTGCCCCGAATGTGAATCCAAAGTTAAACCTCTTCTAACAGATGAAAATTCACCATTAAATCCTAGTTCAATTTACGCATTCTCTAAACAAGCTCAAGAAAAATTGAGTCTTATGATAGGTAACACTTATGGGATTAATACAACAATACTAAGATTTTTTCTAGTTTATGGTACAAGACAAGCCCTTTCAAATCCATATACAGGAGTCTGTTCAATATTCAGTACTCGAGCATTGCATGGAAAACACCCTATAATTTTTGAAGATGGGAATCAAACACGGGATTTTGTGAATGTAAATGATGTTTGTCAAGCCTTAATTCTTGCTATGGAAAAAAATGGTGCAAATGGTGAAATTTTTAATGTAGGTACCGGCATTCCAATTACAATAAAAGAAGTAGCTGAAACTATTTCCAAAAAAATTAATCCAGAATTAACACCCATATATACAGAACAATTTAGAATTGGTGATATCAGACATTGTGTAGCAGATATTTCTAAAATCCGTAATAAACTAGGCTATTCCCCTGAATTTACTTTTGACGAAGGAATTGATGATTTAATAGATTGGATAAAACTTCAAAAAACCTTAATCCAAGAATCTTCTCATAAAGCTATGCAAGAACTAGAAGAAAAAGGATTATTAAAATAGAAAAATTGAATTTATAATATTTAGAATATAAAATGGATAAAATTCTTATTACAGGAGCAAATGGTTTTATAGGATCTCATCTTATCGATTTCTGTATTGAAAGAAATAAGATAATATTCGGTGTAGAGAGACCAAATCAATTTTATAGAAATTTATCTCATTACACAGATGGAAAAACAGAATTTTCGGACACAGAAAAATTTATAGCTTTCAATGAAAACATTGAAATTAAAACTAATAATAAAAATTTAAGATTATTGGAATGTGACATAAAAAATGCTCAGCTTTTAGATAAAATAATCAGAGAAATTAAACCTACGCTTATATTTCATTTTGGAGCACAACCTTTAGTGATGCCATCATGGGAAGATCCTATAGATACTATCGAAACGAATGTTATAGGTACTATTAATGTTTTTGAAGCGATTAAAAAACATGATATTAAAACAAGAATTATATTGGCTTGCAGTAGTGCTGAATATGGGACAACAACATCATTGAACAGACCATTAAGAGAATCTGATCCATTATTAGCTATACATCCTTATGGTATAAGTAAAATAGCAGCTGAATTACTTGCTCGTCAATATTTTATTAATTTTGGAATTGAAATTATCAATCTTAGGTTTTTCAATCAAACAGGTCCAAGAAGGAGAGGAGATGCAACATCTGATTTTATTAAAAAAGTAGCCCAAATTGAATTAAGTTTATCAGATCCTGTAATTGAGGTAGGAAATCTTGAACCTTATAGAGATTTTACAGGGATAAAGGATTCACTTAAAGCAATTTGGTTAGCAGCAATAAAAGGAACACCTGGAGAAACTTATAATATCTGTTCTAGTAAAAAGCTTCAAATACGCCGAATTTTGGATATAGCACTAAGCTTTACTTCAAAAGAAATTGAGGTAAAGGAAAACACAAAAAAAAAATTACGAAGAACAGATGAAGATGTTATACTTGGTGATAACACAAAGATTCGAACTGAACTAGGATGGGATATTTCAATTCCTATAGAAGATACTCTCAAGGAAATGTTTGATTATTGGATTGAATATTACAAAAGAGATTTTAAGTAGAAATAGAGAGAATTATTCTTTCTTAAAATTAAATGTAATAGTTTTTATAGAATCTTCACTTATTTTGGTGTTACAATAGGGGCAGTTAACATCTTTTTGTTTTTTCAATTTAGAAACAAGATTATCTCTTAATGAAGCAGAGCACTCTTTATTAGGACATATGTTTAATTTACCAAAAATTTTACCATTTTCTGCTTTAAGATCGTTGGTTTCTACTTGAAAACTTTTAGCTGTAACTTTCTCTACAATATTTTCTTTGTTCTGTTCAATATATTCTTTTAAATAATCAGTATTTGTTCCAAAACTTAATATTATTGATTCACCAACTTTATACTTATTTTTCTTTCGAGAAAATTGAATATTTCTAATTAATTCACTGACAACTCTTTCAGCTAATAATTCACCATCCAAACTTATATCTAGATATATGTTGCAAAATTTTGTCTCTGCCTTAAGTAATCTGTCTGAACATTTCACTGATTTAAGAATATTTAATTTTTTAACATTTCCAAGATTTTGGATCACTTCTGGAAAATTAATTTCAGGCATTCCCTCTTTTGGTTCAATAATTAGTTCCTTATTAGGCCACCTTAATCTTAAGTTATTTTCAACTTTCAAAGCTCTTAAATGTTCTATTAAATCCCTTGTAAAATCCATCTGTTCCTCAAGTTTAAGATCAATTTCTTTTTCATTAAAGTCAGGCCAATCATGCAGGTGAATACTCTGTGTATATTCTGACTTTATATATGGTTTAAACATTTTGAGATATAGTTCTTCAGAGATCATAGGGTTAATAGGTGCTAATAATAAGAGGATTTTGTAGAGAGCATCATATAGAACTTTCATTATTACTAATTTATTTGTATCTTCTGAATAAAGA
Source organism: Promethearchaeota archaeon (assembly GCA_016839655.1). Next base: position 58,919 of record JAEOTW010000158.1, read on the forward strand.
TCTAATTTTTCCCGATTAAGTAGGATATACCATCTACTAATATCGTTAACAATAAGATCTCTGACCTCTCCAGGTATCCAAGGTAAGTGATAATCTTCTGCGAGTTCTGAAACTCTCTTAATCGTTGATTCCACCCTTGAAATGACCCATTTATCTAATCTACTTAGTGATTTTATATCATATTTAACTTTAGAGGGATTAAAATCAGCTAATTGATATTTACCATTCGCGTAAACATAGACATTCCAAATAGTATTTAGGATCTTATAAGTATCAGCATATTCCTTAACATTGAAGTTAAAATCACGACCAGGCTGAGTTACTCCTATCGCATAAAACCTAAATGTTTCAATTCCTTTAATATCTGAATATTTCTTGTTTCTTTCTAGTTCTTTGATAGTTCCATCTATTATATCTTCAGGCAATATTGTAGTTCCCTTAGATTTACTCATCTTCATTTTATCTCTCAATGTCCATCCATGCATATAACACGCATTGTAATTTTTTCTTCCTGAAGAAACCATTGCACTATTTAAAAGACTGTTAAACCATCCCCGGATTTGATCTTTGCCTTCTAGTATAAAGTCTAATGGTTCCCAAGTATTAAAATGACTTTCTCCATCATATACTTCTTGAGCAGCCCAAACAACTGAACCTGAGTCTAACCAGACGTCTAAAATGTCGTTTATTCTCTTTTTAGTACCTTTTTTGCATTTTTTGCATTTCCATGTAACTTTATCTATCCATGGTCGATGCAGATCATCCGGAATTTCACCCGTAAGCTCTTTTAACTCCTTACCAGAGCCTATTACAATAATATCTTCACATTCTTTATTATCACATATCCATACACTTAATGGTATTCCCCAAAATCGCTGTCTCGAAATACACCAATCCTTTAGAGTGGATAACCAGCTTTTAAACCATCGATTACCTGCCCAATCTGGGACCCAATATATTTCTTCATTTTTCTCAAGAAGTTGAGGTACAAGACTTTCTGTTCGGAAAAACCATTGTTCTGTAGCGCGGTAAACTAATTTAGAATCGCATCGCCAGCAATGAGCATATTCGTGTTCTATTTCACTAGTATGAATTAAAGTCCCTTTATCCTTTAAGATTTTTAAAATCTCTTCGTTTGCATCGAATACAAATTTACCCTTAAATTTCCCTGCTTCATCCGTATAAAGCCCATTGATATCTACTGGATTAAATACTGGTATATTATTAGCTACACCCACTTCGAAATCTTCAGGTCCATGTCCAGGAGCCGTATGAACTAAACCAACCCCCTCTGATGCTGAAACATATTCTTCAGAAAGAATTATAGTATGAACTTTTTCACTTTGTTTTGCTAATTCATTTTGGTAAGGAACTTCATCTAATAAAGGATGGATGTATTTTTTTCCTTCTAATTGTTCTCCGTAATAGTCTTCCACAATTTTATATTTATAGCCTAACTCCCCAGAAATTAGGTGTGTTATCGAATTTTTTGATAATATCCAATATTCTTTTAGATCCTCAATAAATACTTTAGCATACTCAGCAATCGGATTTACCATAATAGCAGAGTTAGCAACCAATGTCCAAGGCGTAGTAGTCCAAATAATAAAATAAGTATCATCGATATCTTCTGATTTTATTTTTAAGAATAAACTAGTGTCTATAATATTTTTATATTCATGTTCATGCTTAGCTAAAGCAGTTGCACATCGAGGGCAACAGTTTAGAGGGCGATAAAATTTATAGAGTAAATTGTTTTCCCAAGCTTTCTTCAATGTCCACCAAATTCCCTCTATGTAACTGTTTCTAAATGTAATATAAGGATTATCCCAGTCCCAGAAATAGCACCCCAATCGTTTAAATTGTTCATTCATTATTGCTAGATTTTTTAAAGCAAACTCTTTACAATTCACTATAAACTTATCTATTCCATAATTTTGTATCTCTTGTTTGTTCTTAATGCCTAATTCTTTTTCCATTTGAACTTCGATAGGTAATCCATGTGTATCATAGCCAGGAGTATCATTGACTTTATAACCTTTCATTCGTTTATATTTTATTAAGTAGTCCTTCAAGATCTTATTCCAGGCAGTCCCTAAATGAATAGACCCAGTAGTATATGGTGGACCATCAATAAATCGCCATTTTTCTTTTCCTTCTTCTTTTTTCCTAATTAAAGAGTATATATCCTCTTCTTTCCAATATTTTAATATGTTTTCTTCTAAATCTGCTAAATTCAGTCTTTTTTCTAGTTCTTCCACGAAAATCATCTAATGAAAATGTGAATGTATATTATAAGAAGCTCAGATTAAAAAATTTAATTAATTCATCTAAAAACTTATATATAGAGACTTTAATTTTAAGAATATTGTAAAATCATTCAGTAGAACGCCCTATTTAGGAATTAGGGATTAATACTATTCAGAATTCAGAGAGATAAAATGATTTTATGATTTTTTCTAATTATTTAAAATGTGAATCCAAATCTATAAAATTTAATTCTACTAAGACTACTTTTAAGTTCTGTTAAAATTTTAAATGTAGAGAATAAATTCAAACCGTATATAATTATTTACTATCTTAAACAGAAACCACATTTTCCAAATGATTTTATAGTCTGTTCCCAACAATGATTATGGTATGCTCGATTACAATGTGGGCATTCTGTATGGCAGTTGTCATCTCCAGCTATTTTTTTAGTACAACTAGGACATTCTATTTTGTGACATATAACACATGAAACTACAGATACTTCGAATATTTTTTTAGAAATTAAATTAAATAAATCAACAAGATAACTAAAAGGGGTCCATTCTTTAAAAAAATCATTGAATGAAGCATGTAAATCATTTTTTATTTTTTCATGAGCTTCAAGTTCAAATTCATTTATTACTTTCACTTCAGGCATTTTCATTGGATAATCTATAGGTAAATTAATCTGAAATTTAAAAGTGAGATCTTCTGTTTTCATTTTACCCCTCATCTCAACGTGCAAATTTGCTGATAATGGGTCAAACTTTATATTTTTATAATGATCTTTTAATAGATCAATTTCAAAATTAATCCTTGAATTTTTATCTACTAACCAGGATATTTCTCTCACAAGTTCTACTGGTTCGGTTTCATTTTTTATCCAACTTTGATAAGCATTTAACTCTTCAGTAGGTTTTTTAATTATTTCTTGTAATCCCGTATCCAACTCAATATTGGGAGGATTTGGATAAGGTTCCAAGTCAATTTCCATTATATATTCTCTAAAACCATATGTAAGTAAAACTACTTTCAATTTAGTTAAGCTATTAGGAATCTTTTCGCACTGATATTCGCCAGAGATTTTTTTTGACTGTATCTCGATTTCTTTTATAAAATATAGTTTCTTTTCTAATTTACGCAAAATATCTACGATATGCACTGGCTTTTTAGGATCCCAATTTTTTAAAATGTCGATAGTTTCATAAGGATCTCCTAATATATTTTTAATTTCATCTGGAAATGTTATATCTGGTTTTTTTGGATAATTCATGAAATCAATTGTAATTATAAATGTTCTTGTAAGAGTTATAGTAATGTACACATTGATAAATGCCCCCCTAGAGTCAGGTTGATCATAAGCATATTCTTGTTGAATTAAACTTAATTCGGTATTGATTAAAACATCTAAGGTTTCATTTTCTTCTATTATATGGTCACTAGAGGGTGTAATGGGTTCAAAATCTGAATTAAGATCTTGTGAGGAACTAATTGGTGGTTTTTCAGCAAAAAATAGATCATCCGCTAAATCTGAAGTAGCAATATATTCATCATATGGAAAATCTGGAGGATAGGCATTTAAATCGGGTGTAATAAACTCTTCTTTTTCAGAAGCGGTTTTATCAAGATGTTTTTCTCCAAGTTTTTTTGCTTCTTCTTCTATATTTTTTTCTGAAGCCTTTAAAGCACTTTGAATTTTAGACTTTAACTCATCAACAATATCTAATACAGTAGAGTTCGGTGTCCAATTAATTAAATAATTTAAATCGAAAATACCTAATAATTCATTTATTTCTTTATGATAAATCATCTGTGGGAGAGAATTTGGAAATTGATTATCAAATTTTATTTCTAATTCATATTTTATTTCTGAAGTTTCATATACATAGCCATACAAATGAGTTATATTTCCCGAAACCATCCAAAAAGAATATTTTTTTGCGATTTTTTGAGCTTCAATTAATATTCTTTGTCTATCCATAAAAGTCACATTAAAACAAATAATTGTTATTCTTTATAAAAAAAATATACTCTTTTCTTAAATTTATTTGTACATAATAAATATTTTAAGAGGAAATTTACTAATCAAATAATTTCAATTGTTTTTTCATCATTAATTTCAAATGGTATTACTTTAATTTTTGAATTATTCCTTCGAAAATAGCAAATAAAACGGTTTTAGATTATTAGAATAAAGGAATTTTTAAATATTAAAATACTTTTATAAAAAATAATCGATTTCGAATGAGGTCTTCCTACTGATTAGCAATAATATATATGATGGATGGAGATGTCCTATATGTGATAACAAAGAAATTTTAATAGTTAGAAAAAATATGTGGAATTTTTCTATATTTTTTAAAAAATATCTGATAACCTGTAAAGGATGTAAAGCATCTAGCATGTATCCTATGCCAAAAAACAAAGAATTGGAAGAGATAAACAACTCTTACTGGACTAAATATCAAAATATTGATAAAAAATATGAAGATGTAGCGAAAATTAGAGCTCTTTCGGGAATAAAATATATAAAGAAATTTTCAAATCAACAAATATTTAATCAAATCCTAGATATCGGATCTGGATTTGGACATATGATTGATGTCTTAAAGGAACAGCAGGTAAAATCTTATAAATATTATGCTGTTGAAAATGATAAGTTAGCTAATAATGCCCTATATTCTAAAGGTACTGAAATTGTTTATCCAAATATTAATGCTGTTGATTTAAAGAATTTTTCATTAGTAATTCTCTCTCACATCATTGAGCATCTTTCTAATCCTAAAGAGTTTCTAACCATCACAAAAACTTTTTTAAAAAAAAAAGGAATTATATTTATAGAGGTACCAAATCAAGAAGATCAATATAAGGGATACTTAGGTTTACACACTTTTATATTTAATGAAAAAAATTTAACTTATTTATTGAAAAGCTTAAATTTCAATATAATAAATGTTACAAGCACAGGTCTTCCTTTAAGCTTTTTAAAACTTATTAATAATAATTTTTTTGTAAAGATTTTAAGGAACCTGTATAAAGATAAAAAACCTAAGATTAAAAAAGAATCAACTACGGATATAGACTATTTGACTTCTTTAAGAAGAATATTATTTCTAAATTTTATTAATTCTAAAGTATTAAATAAATATAGTAGAAATCGTCAGTATCTCAGAATTTTAGCTATGAAACCGTAGTGAAGTTAATTAAAGGAAATTTATAAAATAACTCATATATAATCTAAATAGATAATCGTTCAAATTGAACCTCTTTTTCCTAGGGGTGTTTATTTTATTTCTAAATAAAAAAAAAATGATAAAAATCCAAAATTTTTTGATTTCATTTATTTAAGGATTTTACTTTTGAATTGAATAAAGAAATTATTCGAGGAATATTATAGGGATATTAATTCTCAATAAGTAAACTTTTCAATAATTTTATGAAATCTTTAATTTCTGTTAATGTCATGGCCCTTAATAATAAGATCATAATAAGAAATATACCAAAATATATTCCTGAATAAGCTATTAAAACTATTATATTATTAAGATTAAATTGCAGAAATATATTAATTAGATATATTAATAATATCCCAGAAAATGCTGAAATTATATATTTAGATATTGTGGACACCGTATTTGGTTTGAACTCTATATTGTTTTTCTTTTTTACTAATTTAGTTGAATATATTGTATATATTGAGTGTGGAATTATAATAGATAATATTGCCCCTAATGTATAAACCAGAGGGATTAGGATAAAGCTTAGAGTGATTGTGAAAATAGATGTAACCCCATAAAGTTTATATACAAGTTTTGGTTCATTAGAAGCCCACAAGAAATGTCCCCCAGCTACATCGATTATATTAACATTCAAAAAAAATACGTACAACTTAAGATAGTTCGAAACTGGAGCATAACTGGGGTCAAACATCAATGCAATCAAAGGATCTGAGAAAAGCAGAAAATAAAAAGAGATTGGAATTGTCAAAAGCAAACCATATCTAAAAATTAAATTATAAATTGTTTGAATTTTTTTTCTTTCTTCTCCATCTTTCTGGATATAATGAGATACATAAGGAAGTATAAATCTTGAAAAAATTATAGCTGGGATGGAGAAACTCACTATCATCCATTGAACAATTGTATAATGTGCTACTTCAGCAGCTTCAACAAAAGCAGCCAAAATAAATTGATTTGAGTAAGTTATGACATTTTGAAAAAATACATATAGAAAAATAAAAATTGAAAATTTTAAAAGAGTTCTTGAAAGTTCACGGTTAAATGTAAAAATAGAAGATAAATACTTGTACTTTATTTGTGCAAAAACTAAAATTACAATTAATTGAATTAACAGCGCAATGGAAAATAACGCAATAATTTGAGTCAAGGACATTTGAATAATAAGGATTAAACACACTATTACTACTTTTATCACTTTGGAGAAGATAAATGAAATGGCGAAAAGTTTGAACTTCCATAATCCTTGAAATACACTCTCAAAATAATTAATAATGTTATTAGCAATTAGAATTAATGAAGTAAACTTAAGGACTTCGCCTAACCCTGGCATTTGATACAAAAATTCGAATATATCAGCTAAAAAGAAGAGAATTACAGAAAATATTAATGTAAACATAATTATCCATTTTAATCCCTCAGAGAATAGTCTAACAACCTTATTAGGGTCTTTATCTTTTTTTGCTGAGATTTTCTGAATGATTGTTGTACTCAATCCTACATTTGAAAAAATTGTAAAAAAGGTTAAAAAAGTTAAAGAAAATTGATAAACAGCATATTCTCCTGGAGGAAAATTACGAGTTAATATTAGGACAATTAATAAATTAGAAACAAAAGCTATGACTAAGGAGAATGAAATTATAAAGAAACTGTTAAAAGCCTCTTGCCTATTCCTCATTTTAATTTTGATTCTGTTTATTTTTCTTATTTGATAACGATTCTTTTAATTGATGTTATTTATCTAATTAAAAGAAAATGTAAATAATATAATAATTGATTTAAATTAACTATTTTTAATTTAGTCTTCAATGACTAGAACAGAAAATTTTCAAAGAATAATTTTATCTAAAGGGAATGATTTAAAATAATAATTTAAGGATGGAAAGCAAGATAAAAGAATTAATATTAAGACAGGATAAAAATATTAGATTTTAATGGAGAAGGTCATATTATTAGCTTTAGATGGGCTAAGTTGGAATATAATTGAGGAGTTAATAGAAGATAATAAATGTAAAAACCTCAAGGAATTAATTGATAATGGTTCTTCAGCTGTATTACGAGCAGAAGATTTTTTAAGTTCTCCTAAAATTTTCTGTTCCATTTTTACAGGGAAGAAGGTAGAGAAACATGGGATTAAAGATTTTTACTCTAGTGAAAAACATCTATGCTCTGATCAAATTTGGGATATACTACATATAAAAGGTTTTAAAGTAGGACTATATAGACCTTTAAGTGTGTGGAGTGCAAAAAAAAATTATGATTTCTGTATTCCAAACCCTTTATTATTAGAAAAAGACACACATCCTAAAAAGCTATCTTTTATAGGCGAATTAGATAAAAGAGCAAGGTCTGAAAAATATTCCCTTAAATTTTTAATTCAATTTTTATGGAAACTTATTAAATTTAATTTTCCTATTAAAAATTTGTTTCAAATAGCAAAAAGAAGTATTATTTTGGCTTTCAGAAAAGGTTTAGAAGAAAGAATGTATCTTCTAAAAGAAATTGAATTAATTATTCATACCAATTTATATTACAAATTACTCAAGAAATATCAATCCCAATTTACCGTATTTTTTGATTATTCTTTCGATACTCTTGGTCATATTTATTGGAGAATTAAAGGGGAAAAATCAAATTATCATGAAGTACTTCCCAATGCTTATGAAATCATTGATAATTTCATTGGAAAAGTTAAAAAATTTGCTGAAAAGAATAACTACTATCTATTTATTTGCTCAGATCATGGTTTTGACATAATAGAAAAAAAAAATCGAAGCAATTCTAGAGTTATAAATGTTCTTTACTTGCTTAGAGAACTAAACTTCTACTATGATGTATATGGCATTTATATGACACAAAGTGTGGTTTTTAAGATTAGACCTAATTCTTCATACTCTATTAAAGATTTTGAGAGAGCTATGGAGAAGGTTACATGTGATGGAAAACCTCTTTTTTTTATTAAAGCAACTTCTAAAAAGTTAATTGTTAAAATAAACGATTTTTTTGGTAATAATAAAAATTTTACAGTGGTATTACCAAATGGAAAACAATTAAAATTGGATAAGATAATTGATTTCAATCCAGGTCATTCTGGGGTTCATAATGAAAATTTTGGAGTTTTTATATGCAAAGGTCCGAAAATTAAAAAATGTAATAAAATTAAAGATATTACTCCATACGACATCACACCAACAATTCTCTATTTAATTGGAGAATCTATTCCTTCAGAAATGGATGGGAAAGTTTTAAAAGATATTTTTAATATATAGATTTATCTTTATTTAACAATTTTATAGATAGGTCTATTTTTACTGTCAACTTTTTCATTTAAAAGTATAGCTTTATTTAAACAAGAAAATTTAATAATGAAATCAACAAATTCACGGTTGTTATAATTAACATAAGCATTTTGCATAACTTTTTCATCCGGATTATGAGGTTGAAAAAACATTGTTTTCATTTTTAATTTTTGCAAGAATTCAATTAACTCAGAATGTAACTTTTTTTCTCTTATAAAATGATGAAAAATATTTAGAGCAATAACAATATCAAATTCTTTTTTGATTTTCAAATCAAAAATTGATTTATTTACTATCTTAAATTTCTTACCTTCAATATCTCTTAATTTCTTCATGAAATAAATGTTGCTAGGTCTAATCTCTACTGCATAACAATTAAATCCAAGATCTTCAAAGTTATGGCAAAAAAAACCTAAATTTGCTCCAATATCCAACATAGCCCCTGTTCTAATTTCTAGATTATCCTTGATTAATTTAAAACGTTCATCAGAATAATAAGCGGTCTTCAAACTCAAATCAGGATGTATTAGAGGTTGATAAACTTCTCCGTGGATTGCCTGAAATTTAAAAAATTCATTACAAAATTTTATCCATTGTGGATGTCTAAGAATAACTTCAATCGGAATAATTTTTTTATTAAGAATCTTTAGAAGTGAAATATAAAATATACCATCTATTAAAATAAATTCACCTTTACTTCCAATACCTACTTTAATTTTATTTTTAATTTTTTCTAAATTAAAGCTATAATATAATTTATCTAAAGAATTTAGTAAATCAAAAAAGAAATTTGTATTAGAATTTCCAATTTTATACTGAGAAATATTGTCGATTAAAATATTATATAACTCAATTTCTTCCCATTTCTTTTTATCTATAAAATGTTCATTTAGAAAAAGAAATTCTTGCGACTCTTCTATTTTTTTTAAATTACGTTCTTCATTCCAATTTTCTTCGAAGATAAGGTCCTTTTTGTTTAAATGGGGGTTATACTCTATATAGTAATTTAGTCGTTTAATATCAACATTTATTTTATTTGGAAAATTATGGGAGAGATCTTGGTCATTGATATCTATAGAAAGCTCTAAATACCAAAATTTGTCATATAATTTATAAATTAAAGTTTTAAACATTGGTACTATTTCAAAAATTTTCCATGCATAAAAGTTATAAATAATATCTTTTAATCTGGGAAATTTTGCTAGTATTAACCATATAATTTTTAAAATCTTGCTTATCATTAGTAATCATCAATATTGCTACATTCAATAGTAAATCGTTGTTTTTATTGATCCTTAATCCGAATATTCTTTTCTATTAAACAATTTTTAGAGATAAGGTCAGTTATAAAAGTACTTATACATAAGGAATACTAAGTATTTAATTTATTTAAAAAAAGTCTGCACAATTTTTAAAAATTCTTCTAATTACTAGAATTAACTTTCCTCTTTGTTTTAATCAAATCTAAAATGATTTTCTTTAGGGAAAAAATGATTTTGGGCCATATGTATTTTTCTTTTACTACATTAAAACCTTTTTGGCCAATTTCTTTCAGTTCATTTTTACGAGGAATTAAATATGAAATTTTTTCGATTAAATCTTTTTGATTTTTAGCATAAATTATACCATTATTCTTACCAAATTCGAGAACCACTCCAGGTAAGCTATTACATAAAACTGGTTTCTTCATAGCCATATATTCAACTATTTTTATAGGTGTAATTTCACGAGTAATATCATTAATTTTAAAACTAAGCAAACATAAATCTGCAAGGTTAATATATTCTGAAATTTCAAAAAACGGAACTCTCCCTATTAATATAACCCATTTAGCATTAATTTCATTTACATGTTCTAATAAAGACTTATATATCCCTCCATCTCCTAAAATAATGAATTTCAAATTTAATTTTCCATTTCTCACTTCAAAGTTATACCTATCAATAATTTCTTTTAAACCTGCAAAATCATAAAGATATCCCATAAAAAATATTATGAAATCCTGTTCTCTAATTGAATATTTTCTTCTTAGTAATTCAAATTTGTTTTGATCAATAATGGTGTTTTCTAGTGATACTCCGTTTGGTAATATAATTACTTTCTTAGGAGAAACTCCATAATTTATAACCTTAATTTCATGCAATCTTGTATAAATTAAGATTTTGTCTGAATATTTAAATAAAACTCGCGTTATAAATTTAGCAAAAGGTTTAATAGATTCAATTGGCACTAATTCATGCAAGATATCAATGTAATGAAATATAAAAGGGATATTTAATAATTTAGCAACTATTAAACCGATTAGACCGTTTGTCATAGAATAGTTAATAATAACATCAATACGATTCTTTCTAAGAATATTTAATATCTGAAAAAAATTAGAAATTAACGAGCTTATTCTTCTAAAATATGGTATCTGTAAATGTGATGTTCTAATTACCTTTACATTAGAGCCTTTTACTGATCGATCCATATTGTGATAAATTTGGGTTTTTATGAAGAGTGAAGGACTTTTTTGAATTTTGTCAATATCATAATCTAAAACTGTAATTTCATAGAAATTTTTTAAAGATAATCTTTCAAAAATATGATGCTGGATATGGGGACCCCGAGTGAGCCAATCTGTCTCTTGTAATATAAGAATGTGCAACTATATTGGTCATCTCAACAATTTAATGTCTTTTTTAAATCATAAACATATTCCGAGACTCCCTTTTCGACGTCATAATCTGGTTCGAATCCCAATTTATCTTTAATTTTAGAAATATCAGCATAACTGTGTAGAATATCACCTACGCGTTCAGGTCCATAATTTATTTTTAAATCCTCTTTTTCTGTGTATTTTAAAATTAATTTAGTTAGAGAATTAATATCTATATAATTTCCAGTAGCTACATTAAAAATTTCACCTGCTGCATTTGCATTATCTGCTGCTAATAAATTAGCTTTAACAATGTCTTTTATATAAATAAAATCTCTGGTTTGACTACCATTTCCAAAAATTGTAGGTTCGGTTCCATACCTTAAAATATTTTCAATAAATAGAGCCATAACTCCTGCATAGGCAGTATTCCGCTGTCTAATTCCATATACATTAAAATATCTTAATGGAGTTGTTTTCAAACCATATGTTTCATAATAAGAAAGCATATAAGACTCACCTGCAAGTTTAGATACACCATATGGTGTTTTTGGAAATCGCATCATTTCTTCATGTTTTGGAAGATCTAAATCGTCTTTATATAATGCAGCACTTGAAGCAAAAATTACTTGTTCTACATCATTTAATCTAGCAGCATTTAGGATATTTATTGTACCATTCACATTTACATCATTGCATAATTCTGGCATTATTGTTGATAAATTAACACTAATAAAAGCACCCTCATGATAAACTAAATCAATATCTTTAAATATTTTAATTAAAAATGATGTATCTCTGATATCTGCTTGATAAAATTTGAATTTAGAACTTTTAAGAGCATTTTCCTCTAAATTACTCATTAAACCGTTATACAAATTATCAATGCCAATAACATATGCTCCTGCATCAAGAAGAGCATCTGTAATATGGCTTCCAATAAATCCTGCGCATCCAGTTACTACAATTCTTTTGTCTTGAAAGTTTTCTAATTTTAATGGCATTTTCGACGCCTTTTTATTTTTGATCATAAAAAAATATAATTAATATTAGATTTCTTATAGTATAGGGGAAAAAAAAGCTTTTCGAAATTTACTGATCTTAATTTATTCTCAAAAATTTTATTAATCATTCTTATAGCATTAATTAAGCTATTTAATTCTTCAAAATAAGACTATTTTTTAATTAAAGAATTATAGCTATAGATTTAAAACTTACAAGACTAATGAAAATTGAATTAATTTTTATTATTAGCATAATTTAGATAAGTATTATACTGTAAAATATGATTTTAACAGTAACCTAATTAATAAAAGGTAACACCATGAGTAAAAGAATTTTAATTTTAGGTGGGCTTGGATACATAGGAAGTGTATTATATAATGTTTTAAAGGAAGAACTATGGGAGGTTGATATATTAGATAATCATCTTTACAAGGATCTTCATCCTCCTAATCAATATATTCAAGCTGATTTAAGAAATAGAAATCAAGTTGAAAAAGTTATTAAGAATTATGATATAGTAGTAAATTTAGCGGCAATTGTTGGAGATCCAGCTTGCTTAATAGATACTAACTTAGCAATTGACATAAATTGCTTAGGTGCAAGAAATGTAGCTGAAATTTGTAAGAAATTGAAAAAATTCATAATCCAGATTAGTACATGTAGTATCTATGGAAGTGAACCTAATAAATTAGTTAAAGAAGAAGACGAAGGATTTCCTATAGATTTTTATGGACAAACAAAATATACTCAAGAACGGCTTGTAAGAGAAATATGTATTGATAATCATTGTATTCTTAGGTTAGGGACTGCTTATGGACTAAGTCCGAGAATGCGTTATGATCTAGTTGTAAACACCTTTGCCGCTAGAGCTGCGAGATTTAATAAAATAACTGTATTTGGTGGAGAACAAGAACGTCCTTTTGTTCATATTCGTGATATCTCCAGAGCTATAGCCCATGTTATTAAAAATAATTTGCATGGAGTCTATAATATAAGGGGTGAAAACCTAAGTTTATTGAATTTAGGGGAAATAGTAAGAGAAACAACAAACTGTGAGATTGAAATAAATAGAAATATTGTAGATAAAAGGAGTTATATGGTAGATAATAGCAAAATTGTTAATGCTGGATTCGAATTCAAATACACTATTAAGAATGCTGTAGAAGAAATAATTAAGTCTCCAACTGTACAAGAATTTCATAAAGGAATTTACTCAAATCTAAAGCTATCCGAACGTGTAAAAATATCAGGTACAATAGGCAAAAAAGATTTACGCATTATTGAGGGGGGGATAGCTGTTGATGATAGAGGTTGTTTAAACTTTGCTAATGATTTTAAATTTTATGGAGTAAAAAGATTTTATCAAGTTCAAAATTTCAATACATCTACTATACGAGCATTTCATGGTCATTTGCATGAAGCGAAATATGTATATGTTACAAAGGGATCGGCTATTGTTGCTGCTGTTAAATTTGATGATATTAATTCTCCTTCAAAACACCATGAAGTAATCCGATTCATTTTATCTGATAAAAAACCTCAAGTGTTATTTATACCTCCTAGATATGCTAATGGTTTTAAACCATTGGAAAAAGATACCCGTATTATTTTCTTTTCAACAAGTTCGCTTGAAGAAAGTAAGGGAGATGATTATCGATTTCCCGCAGATTATTGGGGAAATGAAATATGGGAAGTTGAAAACCGTTAAAAAATCATGAAAAAGAGAGGGTAAAAAATGACAAGAGTATTGGTACTTGGTGTAAGTGGAATGCTGGGGTCAATGGTCTTTGATTATCTTTCAAGAAACCCCCGTTTGAATGTATATGGGACTGTAAGGAATTCAAAATATATAGATGAAAAAATATTTCTTTTTGATGCATATGATATCTCTCAGCTAGAAGATGAACAATTTCTCAATTTAAAAATAGAATATATTATTAATTGTATTGGAATTACAAAACCTTTCTCAAAAGATGATGATCCTGAAGCTGTTAAGCGAGCAATAAATATAAATGCAGATTTTCCATGGAAATTAACTAATTATGCCAAAAAACATGATGTTAAAATCATTCAAATTGGAACTGATTGTGTTTACTCCGGGAAAAGAGGAAAATATAATGAAAATGATCCTCATGATCCTTTAGATGTTTATGGCAAAACAAAAAGTCTTGGTGAAGTATTTGATGGTTCAATGTTAATAATAAGATGTTCAATAATTGGCCCTGAATTCAAAAAAGAAACATCCTTCTTACTTGAATGGTTTTTAAATCAACCAAATGGAGGTACTATTGGAGGTTTTGAACACCATTTATGGAATGGTGTTACTACACTTCAATTTAGTCAATTATGTGAAAAGATTATGACATCAAATCTCTATGATCAATTAATACAAAAATCTATTATCTATCATTATATTATCAATAATACTGTAAATAAATATCAATTAATGAATATTTTCAATGAAGTATTTGAAAAAAACTTAAAAATCAATAGGATTAATAGGCCAGAACAAAAAGTTGACCGATCCCTTGATACAAATTATTCAGATCTAAAGAATATTATGGAAAAAAAAGATTTGAAAACTGCAATTTTAGAACTTAGAGAATATATGATAAAAAGTAACAAATTCTGATATTTTAATTTTAAAATAATTATCTCTCAAAATTTTTATAAAAATTCAGAGAATTTCCAATTAGTATAGTACAGATCTTATCTGATATATTTTTACCGTAATGAGAAACGGGTTCAATTTTTCGGGATAAAGCTAATTCTGCAGCATCAAGCATTTGTTCTACATTCATTCCTGTTAGTATATTCACACCAAGCTCAATTAAATCGATTCGCTCTGTGCTCTCACGTATTGTGATGCATGGAGTTCCTAAGATTGCGCACTCCTCTACAACTGTCCCACTATCAGTAATTACTAATGCTGCTACCCTTTCCATACCTAGAAATTCTAAAAAACCTTGAGGTGGAATTGGATTAATTCCTTCTGGAAATTTTAGATTGTATTTATCTATCATGTTTTTTGTCTTAGGCATTAATATAAATTTAATTTCAACTTTTTTTCTTTTGTAGAGTTTTCCAAGATATTTTAATATTTTACTCAGATTTATCTCGTTTTCAGTATTTTCCGCACGGTGACACGTCACCAAATAAAAGGGGGTATCCTGTTTAAAATCTGTTTTAACAGCATGGACAACTTCTATGATAGGATTGCCTACTACCCAGCATCGCCGAGGATTTATTCCTTCCCTTTGTAGATTTTCTTTGTGCTCAGGTAAATAACAGATATTCAAATCAGAAAGATGATCAATCATAACTCTATTTTTCTCTTCAGGCATCATCCAGTTTTTACTTCGCATTCCCGCTTCAATATGAACTAGTGGAATGTTTAATTTAGAAGTCGCTAAAGCAAAACCCAAACTACTATTATTATCACCTAAGACAACAACAAACTCAGGTTTTTCCTTGAACAACTTATTTTCAAATTCAATCATCAGTTTAGCAACTTGAGAAGCATGGGTACCACTTTTTATATTTAAATTATAATCAGGAATACGTACTCCTAATTGTTCATAAAATATTTTATTCAAATTATAATCATAATGTTGACCACTGTCAACAATAATATTCTCAAAATATTGGTCTAGTTTTTTAATAATCTGCGAAAGACGTATAATATCTGGTCTTATTCCGATACATGTAATAATTTTTCTCATTGTATCTTAAAAATTCTAAATTATCAATAAGGTTTTGTATTTATTGAACATTATTTAATGTTCTTATAACATAATCCTCTGAAATTTTAGATTACATTGAATTTGATTAATTAATTTAAATTAAAATAATAAATTAAAAATTTTAAAATTAGTTAATTTCTTTCATTCTTTTATTAACTGATTTTATTTTTTTTATTAAATAGTAGAATAAACAAGAGAAAATTTGCTTAGCTAATATTCTTAAAACTATTTTTGATTTACCATATTCACGTTTATATACTTTTATTGGACATTCCTTAATTTTAAGCTTAGATAATGAGACTTTTAAAATTTGTTCTGTACAAAACGCATATCCTTTATATTTTGTATTATTAAAAATAGGAAGCACTTTTCTGTTAAATCCACGAAATCCTGTTTGATTATTCATTATTTTTGGACCAAAAAATATTTGAATTAATTTTTCTACAACAACTTCTCCTAATCTAGTATAAATTGGTAGCTGATAGAAGTATGCTCCTTTGTACCTTGAACCAATTGTATAATCAACTTCTCCATCGAAAATAGGTTTAACTAAATTAAAGATATCATCTGGACTGTGTTGACCATCGGAATCCATAGTAACAATCACTTTACCTTTAGCTTGCGAAATTCCTGAAATTATTGTTTGTCCATAACCCTGATTTCTTTTATGATTTATAACTCTAATCTTTCTTTTTATTCTAACTTTTTCAATTTCTTTTAAACTATTATCTATTGAACAATCATTAACAACAATAATCTCTATTAAATCGTTATAAGGTAAATTCTCCAAAATTGATTTTATCGTTTTTTCTTCGTTTAACATTGGTAATACAATTGTTAAAACGACTTCGCCTACTTTATTTTGGAAAAGATTTAAGTATTCATAAAACTCTTGATAAAGATGATCTAATTTACCATGTGCTGTTTCTGATCTATTAATGATAGAGTTTATTTTGTTATCTTTGTTCACTGTTTTCAAAAACAGGACCCCTTTTAATTAATCTCTACTTTTCAAAGTCTAGTTTTTTAGAAATTTACTTAATTAATATTAATATTATTAAATTTAAAATTTATTCAATTAGTAATTCTTCAATACAATTTCGCATTTAATATTATACATATTTAAATTGAATATAAGATTAATGAATTTCTTGAATTGGAAAGAATCTATATATATTTTAACATTTTGATAACTTTTTATTTTGCCATTGATATTGATTCATTAATCCTTCATCAATATCCACTTTGGGAATGAAATTCAAAAGATTTCTAGCTTTATTTATGTTTGAATATGTAATATCAACATCTCCTTGTTGCTTATCTATATTTCTAATCTTTTTTGGTTTATTGGTTATATTATACATTTTTTCAATTAAATCATTAACACTAATAGGATTTGAGCAACCTAAATTAAATACTTCTCCGTTGGAAACATCTTTTTCACATGCTAATATCAATCCATTTATAATGTCTGATATATATGTAAAATCTCTAAGTTGATTACCATCTCCATATATGGAGATTTCTTTATTATTAAGCATAAAATTGAAAAATTTGCTAATAGACATATCCGGACGACCTCTTGGACCATAAACGGTATAGAATCTTAATGATGTAATTGGTAAATTATATTCTCTATAATAGTAATCCGCATAGATTTCTCCACATAATTTTGATACGGCATAAGGTGAAATAGGGCTTTTTGGATGATCTTCATCACACGGAGTATAAATGGGATTTCCATATACCGATGATGAGGATGCATAAGCAATTTTCTGAATATTATCGCACTTTAAAGCAAATTCGAAAATATTTACTGTACTTATGATATTGTTCTTAGTAACTTCTGCAGCCTTATCTATTGAATATCTTACACCTGCTTGAGCAGCTAAATGGAAAATATAATCAATATCATAAAAAATTCTATCAACAAATGATTTTTTTTTAAGATCTTCTCTGATTACAAGATAGTCTTTTTTACTTTGATAATTCTTTAATATCATTTCTAATCGTTCTTCTTTACCCATATAATATTCATTAAAATTATCAATCAATATCAAAAAATTACCATTTTTCAATAATATTTCTGTTAAGTGGGAGCCAATAAAACCGGCAGCGCCAGTTACTATAATAGTTTTATTTTTTATCATGGTCTAAGATAAATTTTAAATTAAAATTAATATTCTTTTTATGATAAATATTGATACTTCGATTATATCTTTTAATAAATATTAAAGAATAATTGTTATACTGTTATCAAATATATTTAAAAACGGAACAAAAGCTTTTAGTAGAATGAAAATTACCGATTTGAATGTAAATAGTATAATTTTTTACCTAAAAGTTAGGATTAAATTAATATCGGTGGTAATATCTTCTATATCCTTAATTTTCATATTACTCAAAATCATAAATTTTAACATTATTTCTGGTATCGCAGAAATCCCTTTTTTGAATTGTTTGTTTATTTTTTTTGTTTATATTAGTACAATCTTTACTCTTTTATTTTTACCAACTTACCCGATATTTTTTATAATATTTAAAGATAAAAATTTGAATATTTTAGAAAAATTATCAATTACAATTGTTACCAATTTGTCTTTTTATATTATCGTTGGAATTAGTGGGTTCTATTTGAGATTTGCTTTAACAGAATGGTTTTTCTTTATAATTATGACGGTAGTATACTTAGCAATCATCTTCTGGATTCTGATTGTCGATATTAAAAGAGGTAAGTTTAATACATTTAAATTTGATAAATTTTCTGATGATAAGGAGGATTTTATTAATAAATTTTCAATTCTAAATTTTATAAGAAGGTTTAGGTTTTCAAATTCAATTCTATTAGTTATTTTTATATTTCTACTCTGTATCTTTGGGATTTTGGGTACTAGCATATTTATTGGCACAGACCCTTGGATGCACATTTCAGTAATTAGATTTATAACAGATATTAACTATTTACCCCTAAGTGATTATTTTGGCACTTTTGGTTTTCATATTTTTGGAGCTTTAATTCATTTTTTCTCAGGTATGGAGATTATCTTAATACCTAGATTTTTCATGTTTTATACATTCCCAGTAGCCGTTTTAATAGTATATAATCTATTTATGAGGATTTTTAGAAATAAATCCCTAGCAATATTTGGAATTTTCGTTTTAGGGTTTTCTTCATTAGGATTTTTAAATTTGATGCTTCAGTATTGGCCCTCAAGTCTAGCGCTAATTCAAGGAATTACACTATTTTTTCTTCTATATATAAGGTTACAATCGTTTATAAAAGAAAAAGAACCCCAAAGAACGCAAATTTTATCCAATATATTTTTTTATTACTTTTTATTTGTTTTTATTTATATTAGTTGTATATTTATTCATTCATTAATCGCAATGATATTTCTAATTACGTTTTTATGGATATTTGTGATTTATTTTATCAAAAGTTATAAGAGAGGCTTTGATTTTATTATTTTATGTATTTGTGTAGGGATTTTTGTTATGTTTTATTTTTTGGATATAAGTACAGGACATTTAAGAGTTTTCGTGAAATTAAGCACACTGCCATGGTATTACATTTTATTCGGGATTATTATTTTTGGAATACTGGAAGGTTTAATTCTTTTACATTATCGAAAATCAATGGTTTTCACTAAAGGTAGATTTTCTTCAATCTTAACTGGGGAAAAAAGTAGAATTTTCAAGAAAATCGAAGAAAAATTTTTATTTCCTTTAATTTTTTCTTTTGCTTTAATTTTAACTTTTGCTTTTAGTTTAGCCAATTCTTTCTTATTTAAATTTGATTTTATCGTCATTTTTACGGGATTGGAAACAATTCTAATTTGCTCATTTGCAATATGGGGACTTCTATTGTTACAATATAAACCCAGAGGAAAACCTTTATTCTTATGGGGATTTGCATTTGGGATTATTTTAATGGTGGGGTTTTTATTTGATTTCACTACAGGGACTTTTACCTTAACTTCAAGAATTTTTTATTTATCTTCAATATTGATTTCAATTGGATTTATTTCATACTTCTATAAATTAATAAAAACAAAATCAATCCAACATTTAAGGATTAAAATTTTTATGATATTTATCGTTTCATTTTCCCTAATAGCAACAAATTATGAATTATATTCATCAATTGAATTTTATAGTTTAAAAGGACGAGAAGTAAATATTATACAGTGGTATTCTAGTTTTACTCCTAATCAAACTGTCATAATTGGAGAATTTGGATGGAGTTCAATAATAATTTATTATGATTATCCTTTTGAGGAAAATAATGCAAGTCTTCCATTAAATTCAGTTTTGCTTTTTGCTACTGCCTCAAATGAATTTTTAAATCCTAATTTGCATATTCAAAACAATACAAACATACTTACTCAATTAAAAGAAGATTCAGAAACAGATGTATTTTTAATATTAACTGATAGTTTTCTTTTAATATCAAGTTTAGAATTATTTGGTCGTTTAACAAGTGAAGAGATGGAAATGTATTATAGTCTTAATTATTTGAATAAAATCTATTCTACTAAAACGGAAACTGGTAATGAAGTTCCTTTATATTGGGTTATTTAAAAATTTCATTTTCATCAATATACAAAAAATCTCTTATCTTCTTCAAAATTTGATACTTATCTCCTTCAATCTTAATTAATGTAGGTATTTTTCCTGTTGTACCTACTTTATTTTCTCTTGAAATAAATGCACCTAAAACATCAAAAATATCATCTATAGCATCTAAACCTATATTTATAGATTTTTCCACATCATTTCCTTTAACAATATTACCTATTCTAGTTGCTGCAGCATCTGCTAAAGCCGCATTTTTAGCAAAAATTGTAACTGTATCTGCTTGTCCAAAACTAATTGCATGACCTATTGTTGCTGAACTTGTTCCTATTCCTATTGGGCAATCCTCTTTTCTAATTAAAAAACCTATGTTTAAGTTTAATTCATTTTCCCCAGCATATAATGCAACTGTAATTGGTTCTTCGCTATCAATTGATATTTCGCCTCCATTTTCAACTAAAGCAACTTTACATGGAGAATAAGCATACCTTTCGCTAGAATTTTGAATTTTCATAGAATCACACATTAAATCTGCTAATGCTCCTGCTACTGAAGCCATTGGTCCAACATCACATAT
>JAEOTW010000025.1 GCA_016839655.1 Promethearchaeota archaeon
AATGGAGGTAAAAAAAATGGCAAATAATTACGAATATTACAAGAAAATGAAAACCCAGTTTGACGCAAATAATGTGTTTTTCGGTAAAATGTATTATTAAATACAAATTTTTTTCTTTTTTCTTTTTTTAAAATTGTTAATTATTTTTTAGTATCAGTACTTCTTTTGGTTTAATTTGTAGAAATAATAAGATGAAAATTAAATTAACTCCATGTATTGACTAATTTTTCACACTGTTTTTAATTAAATATTATCCTTGTTATATTAAATTGATGACATCCAATTTTATAATAAAGGATCAGGAATCATTTGAACCTGTTAGTATAGTAAAATGTTATTATATGAAAGATAATAAAAAAACAGTATTTGGAAGATTACCAAATGGAAAGGTGATTTGTATTCCAAAAACAACGATTCAATCTGAGTTCTCAAGAGAAAGAAATCTCTTACAAGACTTGGTTATCGATGATTGGATATTAAGAAAGTTTGGTTTGATGATGTGAAGAAAATAGTTTTTCGAGCTTTCTAGTCAGCTAATTTCGTCTTGATTTGAGCAACTAATTTTTTAGAATCTTCAGAATCAGTTATAAATTCAATTTCGTCTGGTGATGATATACCTACTCCTAGTTCTACTGCTCTTTTAATTTGTTCTTGCTCAAAAATCGAGCCTTTAGAAACTTCTGGAGTAGTTCCTAAAATCCGTAATATTGCTACTCCAACAGCATCTATGGCTACCTTGTCAGTTCCAGCAATAAACACATTTGCTTCTTTTCGGGTACCTTCCATTGGTCCACGATCTACAAAACTTAGAATACCGTCCATGATAATTAAATCAGGTTTGTATACAGAGTTTATTTCAGCAACCATAACCCTTTGATTCTTAGATGAATGTAATTCTCCCATATTTTTTTTAGACACTATTCCTACTGCGTTCTTTAGTGATAAAGTAAAGTGACCACCGTACATATGTGTTTTTAAGCAACAAGTTTCAACAATGCATTCTGCATCATCATAAATTTTGGCAAAAAGGAATCCATCTTTCCAATGAAAACCCTCAGTATTTTTAAGCACATATTCTTCTCTAGGTATTTGAGTTAAGTCAATTATCTTAAAATCTAATTCATTCGCTAATTCATATAATCCTTTTTTCTTAAAAGTTTTAGCTGTATTTACTGGACCACTACGTTCAGCAACAGTTATTGATTTAGCCTCCATTTCTTTTAACTTTGTAATCAGTTGCTTAATAGTCACCATTGAGCTCGAAGCTGGAGGAGGATCAGCTGTATTGAAATTAGGTTTGAATATTACATGTTTATCTTTAATGGGATTAATTCCTAATAATTCTAAGGATTTATTTACACCATAAACTCGATCTTTTGTAGCAATAACTGCGATTTTGGTCATCTTAATCACCATAAATGAGTATAAAACTAGATCTAAAATATTAAAATTTACCATTATAAAAATTAAGCTAGAGTAAGAGAGATTACATTATATTATAATGTAAGGTGGGTATAGTCCAGTATTTATCCTAAAGTCCAATTAAGGTTCCGGATATAAAACCAAAAATATAATCCTCGCTTAATTATTTTTAAACACTTAGAGGTGATTTTATGAAAGAATACTATGATGAAGTAAAGAATATGGATGTGATAGAAATGAGTGCTGAGGAACTTACCATTGAAGAGGTAGTAGAACCTGAACAAAAGGAAACTTCAGATTCATTTAAAGCATTTGTGTCTGAATATCCTAAATTTGTTGGGGGATTTGTTTCTATAATTGGAGTCTTAATTGGAATAGGAATATTAATTTCTGTTAATAGAATTGATCTTCTACTAGGGGTTAATATCGTTTTCATTACAATTGCCATTATTGGAGAGATAGTTGCGAAAAGCAGAGAATCAAAAAGTAAAATACAATATAAAGTTCCAACTTATGGTATTGTTGCTTTAGTTTTTAATATTCTAGCATTGATAGTGATAATAGGTGTTGATGTACACGGATTAATGTCATTCTCCATTTGGAACAATCTTTATGCAGCTCCCTTAGTTTTTGTAGCAATAGGCTGCACTTTAGGAGGATTTTATTATGAACATGACTATAGACCGGGTTTAGCTGTTTTAGGGCTTTTCCTTGGCAGTACCCTATTATTGATAAGCTTTTGGCAAGTTCTATTAGTTATTCTCATTATTATTGGAGTTATTGCATATATCGCTAATGGTGGAGATTAATTTAGTAATTTTATATTTTTTTTTCTTCTTCTTTATGCATTTCAATGAATTTGAAAGAATTTTTAACTAATTAAGTTTAAAGCTTAAATAGGGAAAAGACATAATAAAGCATTGAAAAGAAAAATCGAGAAAATAATTTAAAAATCAAATTTTTAAACAAAATCAATTATAGTAGGAGAAATACAATAATGAAAGATTTAACTGTTATTTTGAAAAATAAACCAGGAACTTTGGCGGATATGGGTGCGGCATTAGGTAAAAATGGCATCAATATGGAAGGATTATGTGCGTTTCCCCAAAAGGGTGAAGGTGTCGTTCATATTTTAGTTGAAGATGAGACAACAACTCAATGGGCACTCGAAGATGCAGGTTTTGAAGTCCGGGCTATTCGTGATGTACTAGTTATAGATATTGCAAATGTTATAGGAAAACCTGGTACGGGGGGAAAATTGGCTCGAAAAATTGGTAATGCCGGAGTTAATATTGACTTAATCTATTTAGCTGAAAATAATAGAATCGTACTGGGAGTTGATAACTTAGAAAAGGCTCGTGCAGCTTTAGAGAGATAATGACAAGAATGAACTGTAAAATATTTAAGAATTATAATTTTATTTTTTTTTTTTAATTTATTAAAATAAGAAGGCTATAAATAAGGAAGACTTTTTATTTCCATTGATGTTCCAGTAGCCTTAATTAATTTTTGAAATTCTCCTCCAGAAATTTGTAAGGTTTCTGTGTTTACATTCGGATGGCAACAAATTTCTTTCGCATTCCATACATTTTCGTCTATTATGAACGTCACTTTATCGTTGATATCATTGACTAATCCAATTGGGGAAACTGCACCGGGAGTAATGCCTAATGTTTCTGAAAGTTCTTCAGGTCCCGCAAAGCGAATTTTTGGAGCACCTATCATTTTACGAAATTGCTTTAGATCCAATCGTTTTTCATGAGGAATTGTAACTAAATATAACTGCCCAGATTTCGTATTTTTAAGAAGTAAATTCTTACAATGAGTCCCGGGGATGTGTCCGCAATGAATTTTAGCCTCGGGAACCGTAAAAACTGCCGGGTGAGTGTGTAAGATATATTGAATGTTATTGTTATCTAACCATTCCTTCAATGAATCTTCCATATTGCCTCAATTTAAAATTTTAATATTTAGATAATAAGTGTTTTTAGAAATTTTGGTGGTTGTCTTATTTTAGTTGCTTGCTCAAAGGCATATGCCAATTTAAGAAGAACTGGTTCTTGATATAATCCACCAATAAATGAAATACCAACTGGAAGTCCAAAGACATAACCAGCAGGAACAGTTATATTTGGATAACCTGAAACAGCAGAAGGGGAAGAGCTTCCTCCCGTAGAATGATCTCCATTAATATAATCAGTCAACCATGCAGGACCTCCACTTGGAGCTATAATTGCATCAAGTTGATTTTCTTGGATAAGTTTATCTATACCTTCTTCACGAGAAAGTCTTCGACATTTTTCTAAAGCAGTTTTATATTCTTCACTAGAGAGAGGTCCTTTTTCTTCTGCCATTTTAAATATATCTTGGCCAAAATAAGGCATAATTTTGTCTTTATTTTGATTATTAAATTGGATTAACTCGTTCAATGTCTGGGGAAAATCATCTGGAACATTGTTCTTTAGAAATTCATTCATATCATGTTTGAAATCATATAGAAGAACTTCATATTCGGGATCTTGTAGATCATTTATTATAGTGAAATCAGTTGGATCTATAATAGTAGCACCTAGCTCCCTCATCTTCTTAATAGCTTTTTCTATTACGTGATCTACACACTCATTTCTGCCAAAAAAATTACGAGCAACACCAATTCTAGCTTCGTGCAATCCATCAATATCCAAAAATTCGGTATAATCAGAAGGAATCTCTTTTTTATCTTTTATGGTACTTAGATCTTCTGGGTCAGCTCCAACAATAACGCTTAATATAATAGCAGCATCTTCAACTGTTCGTGCCATTGGACCAGCAGTATCTTGGTTGTGTGAAATTGGAATTATTCCGGTTCGACTTACCAATCCGATAGAGGGTTTTATTCCAACAATTGAATTTATATGTGATGGGCATATAATTGAACCATCGGTTTCAGTACCAATTGCTCCTACACATAGATTTGCAGTTACAGCTACAGCTGAACCAGAACTAGAACCACATGGATTCCGATCAAGTACATAAGGATTTAAAGTTTGGCCTCCACGGCTGCTCCACCCACTAGTCGAACGTGTGGATCTGAAATTAGCCCATTCACTAAGGTTTGTCTTACCTAAGATTATTGCTCCCGCTTCTCTTAACCTATGAACAATAAAAGCATCTTGAGTAGTTCTATAACCATCAAGAGCTAATGATCCTGCGGTAGTCATCATTTTATCTGAAGTAGATATATTATCTTTGATTAAAACGGGAATACCATGTAATGGTCCGTGTATCTTTTTATTCTTCCTTTCGTCATCGAGAATATCTGCGATTTGTAGCGCATCAGGATTTAATTCAATTACTGAATTAATTTTTGGTCCCGCTTTATCGATTTTACTTATCCTTTTTAGATAATTTTTCGTTAGAGCTTTTGCTGTAAGTTTCCCTACTTCCATTAACTTCTGAATTTCAGAAATAGTATATTCAATCATTTATAGTCTTCCTCTTCTTAGGAATAATAGATGAAAAAGGTTGTTAAAATTAAATAATTAGTATTTTATCCTCACTTATGAATTCTTCTTTAGACATTTTATTTATTTTTTTAAAAATATTTTTATAAAGGTGGTCAAAAGAAGATATTATGGACATTTATAACATAATTAAAATAATTACAGCCAGCATAACATTTATAATTTCTATTACCATTGGATTTAGAGTTTTGCGATTAAATCCAAAAGACTTGTTAAATATATAGTTTACTTTATTCTTCATTTCCTCTTCCCTCGGATTTTTAATATATACAATTTACCATTTAATACTTAATAATCCACAGATTATAATTCCTATTATGATTACAGCTCAAATTTTTTTCAATTTTCTCGTTATTTCACTAATGATGACAGTTTTTATTTTAGAAAAATACAAAAAGGTTGCAATGAGTCTGAAATATCTTGGATCAATAATGTTATTATTCTTCATAATGAGTGTTGGATATTTTATCTGGACACCAGAATTAGATCTGGCTAGATATGCACAAGATATTGTTGATACCAACACCCCTACTGAATGGTTTATTTTCATTACTCTTCTCAGAATAGTATTGTCTATTTATGTGGTATATAAGTATGCTATGATAACTAGACAGATTGAAGAGGAAACTAAAAAGAAAGTACAATGGTTTTTTATAGGTATTATATTCGCCATTATTGGGATGTTCGTCAATTTTATTGGAGGATTCCTCAGATCAATTATAATTGAGATTCTAGCATTAATTATCATTGACGTAGGAACAATAGCGATATTTAGAGGTTTTTTAATTAAATAAAATCCTATGAAATTTAAAGAATGATTGCAGAACTAGGATAAATATTTAAAATTTGAGAACATCGTTTGAAAAAGCTTAAGCATTTACTTCTTTTTTATTTATAACGTTATAAATCTCGATTTCTCCTTTATCTAGTATAAAAGAAACATCTATATCCCATATAATTTCATTATCATTATACATAACAAGGGAACCGTTTATATCGTAATCCCATAATATTAACATCTGTAATTTCAAAATATATTTCATAATTTTAGCAGGCCTCCACATAGATTGTGTAAGATATGATTGATTTTTCATAGAATTTATTAATTTGTATAATAATAATTCTCCCCTTACTTCATCAGTAAAAGGTACAGATTTTAACGATTGTAGGAATACCCGAATTTCTAAGATAGGAATATATCCACTTGTTAATTCTTCAAGAATTTCTTCTATAAGATTAGACAAACTTAAATTAAGAACTGAATAAGTAGCTTGTAAATCTACAATATTTTCAATACACACAATTTCTTGACAACTCATTTTTCTCATCGTTCCATGATGGTTTAATTAGAAATACTGCTGTGCCTATTTAAAGAAAAAATTTTCTATATGTCATTATACTAAGGAAATAATCAGAATCTCTCTATTAATATTATAATAAAAAGGTAAATTTATAAGGGAAAAACGAACTCTACTAAATTCCATTGAATTTTTTGAAATCCCCTTAATTTAAACTGAAATTGTTAAAAATGGAAAATTAAACGTTAAAGCTAAGTCCATTTAATGATTAATTTCAAAAAGACTTGCGTATAATAATTAAGTATGAATAATGAGGATTTAGATATCTATCGAGAATTGCAGAAACATTTGGATAAATTACCAATTGGATATCCTGCCACAGAATCCGGTGTTGAACTTCGAATTCTAAGATATCTTTTCACTCCAAAGCAGGCAGAACTGGCATTAAATTTGAGTTTCCAGCCTCTTCCTTTAAAAAAAATCTACAGAAAGGTTAAGAGTAGTGGTATGACGATTGAACAATTAGAACTAGAACTTGATAAGATGGAAAAAGAAGGTGTTATACATTTTGGCTCAACTAAAGAGGGAGGTGAAGTGACAAAATATTACGCAAATGCTACATTAGTCATTGGTTTTTATGAATTACAATTAAATCGTCTCACTGAAGACTTTTATAATGATTATATACAATATTTTGAGGAAGCCTTTTTAGATGAGTATAACAAGACAAAAATACCTCAATTACGAACCATTCCTATAGAAGAAAGTATATCTTATGAGCAAAAAATTTCAAATTATGACGAGCTAAGAACAATGATTGAAAGTATAGGAGAACCTATTTCAGTTCAAGAATGTATTTGTAGACAAGCAAAAGATCTCGTCGGAGATCCTTGTAAAAAAACAGATCTCAGGGAATCTTGTTTTATCTTTCGAAATGCAGCAAAAATATCTATAGATAAAGGAATGGGACGAGAAATTACAAAAGAAAAAGCATTAGAAATTTTAAGGAAAGCTGAAGAGGATGGATTAGTAATACAACCGGGTAATTCTCAAAGACCAATGTGCATATGTACCTGTTGTGGATGTTGTTGTGGGATTCTTACTAATCAAAAAAGATTATCAGAACCAGCTCAATTCTTTGCTACTAATTACTATGCTTCTGTTGATGAAGATCTATGTATAGGTTGTGCAACTTGTGAAGAAAGGTGTAACATGGATGCTATTCATATTGAAGATGCTGTAGCTCATGTTAACAAAGCAAGATGTATTGGGTGTGGAGTTTGTGTTCCTACTTGTACTTCTGAGGCTATTAAACTCTATAAAAAAGAAATAGAAATCCTTCCTCCTAAAAATACAGCTACAACTTATATGGAGATAATGGATAAGAAGGCAGAATTAGCGCGAGCTGAAAAAAATTCTTAATCTTTTAAACTTATTTATTCCTTTTTTGTATAAATCACTTACTTTTCTTAAATTGAGTAAATTTATCTCGAGTTGTGAAAAATGGAAACCCGAATTTTTGGAAAAACTGGAGTAAAGATTACTATAATCACAATGGGAGGATGTGGACTCGGTTATGTTGATCAAAGTGAAGCAGATAAAGCTATACAACTTGCTTTAGACTACAATATTAATATGATTGATGTGGCACCAAGTTATGGGAATGCAGAAGTTCGACTTAATCCTTGGATTCAAAAATATAGAAATAAATTTTTTCTAGCAGTAAAAACATTGAAAAGAACTAAGAGAGGAGCGTGGAGACAATTAAATCAGTCACTTGAAAACCTTGGGACAACGTATTTCGATTTATACCAATTCCACGCAGTATCATCAGTAGATGAATTAAATCAAATCTTAAAAAAAAATGGTGCTATGGAGGCTTTTAAAGAAGCAAAAGAAAGTGGGTTAATAAAACATATTGGTATTACGGTTCATAATGATGTCAGGTTACTCCAGAAGGCAATCGAGATGTCAGATGATTTCGACACAGTTTTATTACCTGTTTATGTTGCAGCTCTTGTAAATCCCTCTCCCGAAAATGATTATAAGAAGATTCTTCAAATTACACAAGAAAAAAATATCGGAGTTACTGCTATAAAAGCAATATCTAAGGGTCGATGGATGAAAGAACCTATCTATAGAACTTGGTATGAACCACTTGATGACCAGAAATTAGTTGAACAAGCAGTATGGTTTACCTTATCTCAGGAAGGGGTTACAACATATTCTCTACCTTGTGACGTGAGACTTTGGTCTTTAGTATTAAATGCTGGTAAGAGATATCGGAAACTTAATGATGATGAACAGAAGGAGATAATTAAAATGGCAAAACAAGATGAGTTTAAACCTTTATTTCCAGAATAACTGGAAAGAATGTGTTAATAAAAATGGAAATTCACATCAATAAAAAATATATTTATATAAATCCATAATAAGTTTTATTTAATCTCCAAAAAATTAATAAAACGAATTTTAGAAAACTTGATTTTCTGGATAAATCTAATTATAGGGTGTACATTATCTCGGAACAATTAAAATATAAATTATGTGTTTTTGGTGATCAAGGAGTTGGAAAAACATCTTTAACTCGAAGATTTGTGACAAAGACTTTCAAAGAAGACTTAAAAAAGACAATAGGTACGGATATTACGAAAAAAACTCTTGAAATCGATGGAAAGAAGGTTGTACTACAGATATGGGATTTTGCTGGTGAACAAAAATATCAAATTCTTTTTCCTAGCTTTGTTAAAGGCGCACATGGCGGAATATTTATGTATGATATAACTAGAGAGAGTAGTTTAAAAAGTCTTGAAAACTGGTTATCATTCTTCAAAGACAATCAAGATATTCTCTCAATTCCAATTATAATCGTTGGAGGTAAAATAGATCTGGAGAATTTAAGAACGATCGATATGGGACAAGCTATCGATCTGGCCCAATTACATAATTTAGATGGATATTTTGAGTGTTCATCAAAAACAGGGGAAAATGTAGAAAAAATATTTGAATCAATAACAAGGTTTATGATAAAAAAAGTTAGGGTATAGTACTTCTTTTATTTTCTACCAAATAGATATCAGTCTTTAGAATTCAATAGCCTTAATAAGATTTAAATTTTCAATTATTATTCTTTTCTTTATGCCAATATATATATTAGTAACTAAACTTCAAAATCCTGACTTAGTAGAGAAAAGGAAAGAACAAGGAGAAAATTGGTTAAATCTGGTTAGAGAGAAAGTCCCCGATATTAAATGGATCGCACATTATGCCATTTTGGGGCGATATGATTTCCTTGATATCTTCGAAGTTAAAAATGAAAAAGAAGCAGCGAAAGTTTCGCTACTTTCTCGATCTGCGGGAGCAGTGTTTGCGGAGAGCTGGACTGCTATTCCATATACAGGTTTTCTTGAATTAGTTGAGGATTTGAAATAAATTACAGATCCTACAAAGTTAAAATCACTGTTCATTAACTCATGTAAACGATTTCAGAAATTTTTCTCTGAGTTTAAATTATTTTTTTTTAAAAATAAAATAGTAATGCTTGAGTTAAAGTATAAAAAAAAACAAAAGCGAAAGTTTCAGAAAGCTAGAGATTCTTTTGCTTTGAGATATAGACATTGTAATCGATGTGAGAAGAATTTAGATATTCATAGTAATGAAGAAATCGTTTGTGCTTTGTGCGGAGAGACTTTTTGCCATATCTGCATAAATCTTCATCAGAAATATTGTTATAGTGGGTATAATTGAAATTTTTCGAATATTGCCAAAACTAAAATAATAAACATGGAAAGTATCTTGAAATACTATTAAACTAGTGTAAATTTCATTTTTTCGACGTGCCTCCATAGCCCATCTGCTTTTTCAGTCCAGTCATCAAAATCCTTTGGGGTTTCAGGAAAATTTTCATAATGTTCTCTGATTCTTCCAGAAATTTTCATATATTTTAACATAGTTCCTAAAGCTTTTTTGGAAAACTGCCTAGTTAGAAGACCCCAAAGAAATAACCCTACTATCTTTAGCATCCTTCCAAAACTCATATCTAATTCAAGATTTTCCCACATTGAAGTGAAATCCCGACCACTAAATATAAAACTTTTCTTAAAGAGATAAATTACGTCTTTTTTAGTCATATTGGCAGCAGCCGGAATTTGAGCCAATAAAGCAGCGAGTTTTGCTCCTCGATTTCTGAAAAAAAGTACATTTATTGGCCATAAATTTTCTCTATTTAACTCTAAATTCTTCACTAAAGTTGTATGAATCACATCCGAGGCTGTAAGACTCATATTCCAAGAAGATTCGATTGCTTCACCACTAAAAGATTTTGACATACATGCACTATCACCAATACAGAAGAATCCATTCCCAACAAGAGAATATGGTGACCTACGATAAGCTGTAGTAGCTTTGTGTACTTCTAAAATTTCATAAGGGGGGAATGGAACTTCTTTTAGGAAGATTTCGGTAGTTTTTTCTTGATTACCATATCCTCCTGGTTGACCTCCGCCAAATATATTTGCATTTGGTAAGAAATGAGGTGCTACCCACGTTTTATAATATAGATATGAAATTGATTCTTCATATTTTCCCATACCAGGGTGTGGGTCATCTGGGTTCTTCCATTGTATAACTCTCTGAATTACATACATTTTATCTTCATCCTCAATTTTGAATGTTTCTACTCCAAAATCCTTAGGCAGAGACTGTCGTACAACTGCTGAAGAACCAGTAGAATCAACAA
>JAEOTW010000159.1 GCA_016839655.1 Promethearchaeota archaeon
AAGAAGCTCTTAATATTGAAGAAAGATTAGGAGATCCTTTAATGAGGATAATATATCTAAATAATATTGGTATGATTTATAATAATCAAGCAAATTATAATTTAGCTAAAGAGAAATATAAAGAAGCTTTAAACATAGCTAGCGAAATAGGAGATTTGTCAAAAAAAGGTTTATTATTAACTAAGATTGCTACAATAGAAATGAATCAGGAAAGCTATTCAAGTGCTCTTGAAATGTATGAAGAAGCTGCCTTACTTTTTGAAGGAAGAGGTGAATTTTCTAATAAAGCAGCTAGTCTTAGTAATATTGGAAGAATTTATGAAATTCAAAGAAATTTCTATGAAGCCTTAAGAAGATATGAAGAAGCTCTTACAATTGATCAAAATTTAAGGGATCCAGTAGGAATTGCAAGTGATTATTATAATATGGGGAGAACTTATAGTTTGCAAGGTGAATACAGGAAAGCATTACAAAGTTATGAAGAAAGCTTAAAAATCTTTTCACAGTTAGGACAAAAACAGTATATTGAAGTAATACAAAACAATATCAATGAATTAAACAGAAAAATCGGAAAATGAAGTCTGAAAAACGATTTCCATAATTTTATTGTAATAAAATTTTAATTTAATTAATTGTATTTTAAAATAGATTTTAATAATTTTTGGAAGAATTTGAATAAACTCTATTGAAGTATAAAACAGATTTTTTAATTATTGGAAGTGGAATTTCCGGGCTTTCATTTGCATTATACATATCAAAATTAATGCCAAAAGCAAATTTATTTTTAGTAACAAAACAAACTTTACAGGATAGTAGTACGTATCATGCTCAAGGTGGAATTGCTTGTGTGTGGAATGATAATGATAATTTTGAAAAACATGTTCAAGATACAATAATTGCTGGAGATGGATTATGCAATGAAAATGTTGTTAGACATATTATAAAGCAAGCACCTGATAGAATTAATGATCTGATGAATCTAGGAGTAAATTTTAACCGAAATAAAGATGGGAATTACGATTTAGGAAAAGAAGGAGGGCATTCAGTTAGAAGAGTGTTTCGTGTAAATGATCAAACTGGAAAGAGTGTAGAACAAACACTAATTGCCCATGTAAAAAAATTGGATAATATTGACATCAAAGAAAATTGGTGTGCTGTAAATCTATATGTTAAAAATTTAATATGCCATGGTGCCTACATTTTAGAACAAGAATCAGAGGAAATTCACAATATTACAGCAAAAGCAACTATTATAGCTACAGGGGGTGCAGGTAAGATATACTTATATACCACAAATCCAGATATAATTTCTGGAGATGGTATTGCGATGGCATATAGAGCAGGAGCTATGATATCTAATCTTGAATTTTATCAATTTCACCCTACATGTTTATATCATCCATATGCAAAATCCTTCTTAATTACTGAAGCTATGCGAGGAGAAGGAGCGATCTTGAAGGATATTCGAGGAAATAAATTCATGGATAAATATCATCCTCAAAAAGATTTAGCTCCTCGTGATATTGTTTCAAGAGCTATTGATGCGGAATTGAAAAAATCAGGCGATGATTATGTTCATTTAGATATTGCATCTTATAGAGATTCTAATTTTATTAAAACACATTATCCAGCAATATATGAAAGATGCTTAGAATTTAATATCGATATTACTAAAGAATCAATCCCAGTAGTACCCGCTGCTCATTATTGTTGTGGTGGAGTAGTAGCGGATCATAATGGCAAAACAGATATAAAAAATCTATTTGTAATTGGAGAAGCTGCTTGTACAGGTCTTCATGGAAGCAATAGACTAGCTTCTAACTCATTACTTGAGGGCTTAGTTGGTGCCTATGAATGTGCAAAATACTTATCACAATATATCTCTAATTCAAAAATCACAGAATTTCCTGAATGGGAGTCAGGCAATGCTGTTCCTTCCTCAGAAGCTGTAGTAATAACACAGAATTGGGAGGAAATCCGGACTTTAATGCAAAATTTTGTAGGAATTGTAAGATCAGATATGCGATTAAAAAGAGCGCTTAAAAGAATGATAATTTTTGCTGAAGAAATTGATTACTACTATTGGAATTATAAAGTTGAAAAAAATTTAGTAGAATTAAGAAATTTATCAATGGTTGCAGAGCTTTTGATTAGGTGTGCTCTTTCTCGTAAGGAAAGCAGAGGAACTCACTTTAATGAAAATCATCCACATAAATTAGAATTAGCACGTAATTCATACATAAAAAGACCATGGTAAGAATGAAGTGCCTTTTATTCCTATAATTTTAAATGGTTACTCTCATTTATATTGATAAGTTCTAATCTACCAAGTATTATGAATGTCTATCCCCCTTTTAAGGATAAACTTGAAATTCTTTCAGAAGATCAAATTTGTAGTGTCTTAATATCATTTGATGATCTTTCAAACCGAGATAAATTCTTAAAAAAATATAACCAATTGGATATTATTGGTAAAATAGATTTTATACCTTCAATTTTGGCTAATTTAAAGAAAGAAAAAATTCTTAATTATAAAAGTGAAGAATTAATTAAACAAGTTGAAGAAAATCAGATTGTATACCCTGCAATGTTAGATGTTAATGAGATTTTAGAACTAAACGAATATAAAATCTCTGAAATTTCATACACAGGAAAAAATGTGAAGGTTGGAATAATTGATAATGGAATTAATGAGAAAACACCTGCAATTTCTAATATTTCTCTTAAAAAATATAAGTTGTATGAGACAGAAAAAATAATAAAAGAATCTCGCGAAATCACACATGGAACAGTAATGGCTAGTATAATTAGTAATAGATTTGAGGATATTAATAATAATTATATCGGAATTGCTCCAAATGTTAATATTTACGATTTTGATATTTCCAATTCTAATCAAGAATTTTACCTTTATGATATTTTAAAGGTTTTTGATAAGATTTACAAAGAAGAAATTAACCTTGATATTCTCTTTATTTCTTTAACAACAAAAAGCTCATCTGATGGTAAAGATCTTTTATCCATAGCTTGTGATTCACTATCAGAAAAAAATATTATAATAATTTGCCCTGCTGGAAATTTTGGCCCAAATTCGCATACTATTGGAAGTCCTGGCGCTGCTAAAAAAGTAATTACAATCGGAGCTCTCAATAAAGAGCTTAAAATTATGAATTCTAGTGGAAGAGGTCCAACTCGTGATGAAAGAAAAAAACCAGACTTGTGTTTTCCTGGTTCTAATATATTTATCCCAATAACTAAAGATTTGAGATTAAATGTTTCAGGCACTAGTGTTGCTACAGCAATTAGTGTAGGAATAATTGCATTAATTAAAGAATATGACCCAAGTTTATCTTATGATGCTCTAATCGATTTGCTTAGTAAATCAAGGATAGATTTGGATTATGATATAAACACTCAAGGTTTAGGTACTGTTAAGGTTTCAAATCTTTTTAATAATCTGGGATTATTTCATGAAAAGATAGTTCCATATAACTATTTAATCAAAAAGTCTCTTAAATTATCTTTGGAATTTTTTATTATCCTGATAATTCTGTTTTATTTTTTCTACTTTTTTAGAATATAACCATCCTTATCTAAATTTAATGGTATTTAATTTGAAAAACTATGATATTATACTCATCCATCCACCTAGATTATTAGAAACAAATAATAGGAAAAAATCCAAATCTATTAGAGGTTCATTTATTTTTATTCCGATGGGAGTTTTTGCTATAGCAGATTTACTGGTTAAAGAAGGTTTTGGAGTTCAAATCATAAATTATCCTCTTGAAAAATATCTAAATCCTAATTGGGAACTAACAGAATACCTAAAAACCATTGATTTTGATATCTGCGGGATAGATTTACATTGGATCCATAATGCTTCTGGTGTTCTCGAGGTTGCTAAATCGGTGAAAAATGTAAATCCTCATGCTAAAGTAATTCTAGGTGGTTTTAGCGCCTCTTATTATCATAATCAAATTATAAAATATTATAAATATATTGATGGGATAATTAGAGGAGAAGGAGAAATACCTTTTCTGGAATACATGCAAAATAGAAAAAACGAGAAGAATTTTGATTCAGTTCCAAATTTAACTTATCGAGATACCTCCAAACGGATAAAAACTAATCCTCTGACATATTACGCTAAAACTCTGGATGATTTAAATTTTACTAACATGTCTTTGTTAAAAAACGCAAGGGAGTATCTGGAGTGTAGCAGAAAAATAATGGGCATCTCCTTAAATCTTTCTGTCGGAAGAGGCTGTCCATTTAATTGTCCTTTTTGTGCTGGAGGTCAAAGAGCTCAACAAAATTTTATGGGAAGAAATCATGTAGTACTCCGAAATCCGGAAAAAGTTGTAGAAGATATTTATAAAATATATGATGATTATTTAATACCTAGTGTTTTTTTTGGTCACGGTGTCTATCCTGGCAATTTCAAATATTGGAAAGGTCTCTTTGAGCTAATAAAAAAAGAAAAACTAGACATATGTGCCGATATTGAGATTTGGCGATTACCATTTCCCAGATATATGTGGAAATCATTCTATGATACATTTGATCGTAAATATTCATCTATCAGCATTTCACCTCGTACAATGTCCCAGAATGTCCAACAGAAAATCGCTAAGATATGTGACCCCACATTTAGATTTCCTAAAGAACAAATCAATGATTTAATAAAAAATGCCACTTTATTCCATCGTACTTTAAGAATATGGTTAACAATTGGTTTTCCGTTCCAAACTCGTTTTGATATTCTCCAAGATTTTAATTTTGGATTGAAATGTAGTTTAAAATATGGAAAATCAAACTCAAAACCAGTTACTATCATGAATGAACCCTATTATATTTTCCCTGGTTCACCTGCACATGAAGCTCCTGAGAAATTTGGAATAAAACTGAAATATAATTCTTTTCCAGAAGTAGTGGAAGCTTTTAAAAGAAGTAAAATATCACATTTTTACAACGTAATAAATTATAAAACTGAAAGTTTTACTGGAACTTCAATTAGCATGACAAACATTCTATTCTTTTTAAGTACAATAAATATGCATCTAACCACAGGATCAAGAAAGCCTGAAACCAGAGAGAAAGATAAAGTCTAGTATTTTCATAATTTTTTATTTTTAAGACTGAAAATTATTGGTTTAATAACTAGAATATGAAATATTTAATACTGAAGTTATTAATTCATAAATAGTAGCATGACTCAAAATGAACTACTTCATGTAATTATCGATAATAGAGAACAAAAATTAAAAGCAGAATTAGATAAGAAGAAAGATGCAATAACCTATGAATCCAAACAGTTAGATATTGCAGATATTGTTATTTCGAGTGAAGTTGCTATAGAGAGAAAAGAAGGATTTGACTTTGTTTCCTCAATCATGGATAACAGATTATTCGAACAATTACTTCGATTGAAAGATACATATGATTGTCCAATTTTAATAATAGAGGGCTTGAACGATAAGGTTTTTGAGAATACCGGAATGAAAATCTCATCAATATATGGAGCTCTGGCTTTTATTTCATATAAATTGGGGATATCGGTTATCCCTACACGAAGTATAGAAGACACTGCGATAGTAGTTGAAAGAATTGCTTATAGAGAACAAGTAAAAGATAGTACTCCTATATTTTCAAGAAAAGCTCCAAAAAATATGTCTAAAAGAGAGAGAAGATCTTTTATAATTGAAGGTTTGGTCGATATTGGGCCAAAAAAAGCTAATGCTTTAATAGATAAATTTAAAAATCCTTATCAGGTTTTCAAGGCAATAAAACGTACAGAAATTTTATACACTAAAACAGGAAATCCCAAAGGAATTAGAGGGCCTTTAGCAGATCTTACTGGATTTGGTTGGAAATTTGTTGATAAAAACCAAAGACTTCTTTTTGGAAAAATGAAGAAAAGTCCTCAAAAAAGAATAAATGATAAATATTAACCATTCACTAATTTTAAAAACTTTTTATTAGAGGAAAGAAAATGGAGAAAAAATTCAAGCAATTAGAACAGATCATCCGAAATTATATGCGAAAATATAAAATTCCGGGATTAGCAATTAGTATTTTTCAGCAAAATAAAATTTTATTCTCAAAAGGCTTTGGAGCTCGTGATCTTGAACAGTTTGCTCCAATGACACCAGAAACACTTATTGGGATAGGTAGCATAACAAAATCTATAACCGCATTTGGAATTATGAAACTTGTAGAAAGAGGAAAGTTATCGCTTAAAGATTCTGTCTCAAAATATCTTGATTTTGCTCCTTTTACCACTCATCCTGATATACTGATTGAGCATATCTTATCGCATTCAAGTGGAGTTCCTGCAGCAGATGGGGGATTAGCTTCATTGTTTTACACATTCGGAGATTATAAAAGAGTGTATCCTGCTACAACCAAGGAAGATTTTATTGCCCATCTTGGAGATCCTGAAGATTTTGTAATTTTTAAACCAGGAGAGAAATTTTTTTATAATAATGATATGTTTACATGCTTGGGGTTTATCATACAGGATTTATCAGGAATGTCATATCCTGAATTTATTAAAAGCGAAATTCTTGATCCCCTTGAAATAAATCGTGCAGTATTTTCAAAGGAAGAATTTGATAAAGATAATGATAAAATTTCTGGATATTTACCTGAAATGAAAGATAATGTAATGGTGCCTAAAAAACATTCTGTTCCACTTTACGATTATCTCAATGCTCCAGGGGGTTTATATATTTCGATGGAAGAAATGATGCATTATGTTCAATGTCTGATTCAAAAAGGACGTTATAAAGAAACTCAGTTACTTTCTACTGAATCAATAGACGAATTATGGACACCAAGAATTACTAGTCCATATGGTTATGGAAAAAATCCCAAATACTGTTTAGGATGGGTTTTGGATGATAACTATTTTAGCTATCCTTGTATTCATCATGGGGGGGGATTAGGTATTAGCTGCAGTAATTTAAGTTTAATCCCAGAATTGAAATTGGGTGTCTCAGTTGGACAAAACACATGTACTGGTATTGTTTCTTCTATTGCTAGAGCTGCTTTATCTATATTACTTGACCTAGATCCGATTACTAAGGTTGAAGAATTAAAGATGCAAGAAGTCATTGGAGAAATCTCTGGTGAATATAAATCTTCTCTTGATTTATACAAATTAAAAATATATCTAAAAGGAACTGTACTTTTTGCAGATATTGAAATCGATGATGGGTCTATGACTCTTCCCTTGATACCTAAAGAACTAGATAGCCTAACTTTTACTATTTGTAGCAGTTTACCAATACCCAAACAATTTATCAGATTTATCAGGGATGATTCAACAAAAAAAGTGAAATTTGTCACATATGATAGATATGTCTATCGAAAAATTTAATTGTTAAAAGAATGAGTCACTATTTTTTTTATAGATATCTTCAAATTATAGTTTTAAATATCATTAGAACATCTTTTTAATGTAACAAAGGTGGGTATTTTATGACTGAAAAAAAGAAATATGGATTAATTGTTATAGGTGGAGGGATGACTGGTCTAAGTACAGCTCTTACATGGGCAATAAATCATGATGTTAAAGATAACCCAGTTCTTCTGGTTGAAAAAGAACCCAAAACTGGAGGTTATGTCACTTCATATGAACGTGATGGATTTTTATTTGATACCTGTCAGATGATACCGAATATTACTGATTTATTAGAGTATTTTGGAATAGAAATTGATTTAAAGAAGTTTAAAGGGTATTACATGCGGATTTTTATCGTGGATCCCAAAACTGATGAAGTTAAAGTACTTGAATTGCCTTCTGGGCTTGAAACTTTTAAAAAGCAATTAATGGAAAAATATCCAAATAATGCAAATGAAATTAGTAATTTCTTAGATTATTCAAGAGAGATGTATTTAGAGCTTTATAATTTAAAAGTAGAACCAGGTGTAGCGGACATTTTCAAGACTTTAGTTAAATGTCCTAAAATTGTGAAAAATGCTTCTAAAACATTCAAAAAGTATTTTGATAAATTTGGAATAACTGAACCAGAATTAATTGAAATTTTTAACGTATTTGCAGAATTTAGCGCTCTACCTTCAGAACAAGTTACTGCTATTGTCCCAATATCAGCTATGAATTCATTGCTCGATGGTGCTTTCCGTCCAACAAAAGGATTTATTGAATTTTCGCGAAAAATTGAAGATCGATTGAAGAGCTTAGGTGGTGAAGTGCTATTAAATACAAAAGTAAGTAAGATCCTCGTAGAGAAGGGCAAAATTAAAGGAGTAAAATTAGAAAGTGGTGAAGAAATCCATTCTGATTATATTGTAACCACAGTGGATCCTAAATTAGCAATGAAAGATATGGTAGGATTGGAAGTAATTAGAGACTTAGACAAAAAATATGCTAGTAAAGTTGAAGATGTGAAGATGTCATGCTCTTCAATGAATTTAAGTATTGGAGTAGATAATGAAATTGACCTTGAGGCTTTAGGATTAGATTGTGGATATAATGTTATCACTACAGGGGGTGATTCATACGATAGATTATTTGACTCCTATGAGAAAGGAGAAATTGGATTTAACGATATCAGATTCCATTTAGGAGTAATATGTCCATCATTAACAACTGGCGGAAAACCAAATTTGACTGTTAGAATTACACCTATACCCTTAGGAAATTGGGTGGAATTGCGTGAAAAGGATTCGGAAGAATATAAAAAAGAAAAGCTAAAATGGGCAGAATTTTTTATAGATAAAGTTGAGAAATATTTAGTTCCAGACCTGAGAAAACATATCAAAACACTTGATATTTCTACACCGGCAACGTATGCTCGATATTCAGGTTCACCTACTGGATCGGTGTATGACATGGCGCCATATACTAATAATTTTGGTAGAACAAGGTTAAAAATGAGGACTCCAATAGAAGGGCTCTTCCAGCCTAAATTCGTTCATGGTGTATTCGGATGTCTGCTTGCCGGGATACAAGTTAACGATATGATTTTGGAAGGAAAAATTATGAATGGTTACGCTCGCTATAAACCTTAATCCTTTTTTTTTAATTTTTTTTTAATTTGTCTCTATCTCTTAGTTAAAGATTAATTAAGCCAAAAGTTCCAATTCTACTTCACACTTCACTCTAAACTTCAATAATTAGGTCTTTTTATATATCTCAGACATATATTGACTTAATCAACTTCTAGAAAGATGAGATTAGATCAAATTATTTAAATCGAATAAAAGAAAGTATAACCTTATACTCTTAATTCTGATATTGATATCATTTTTAACTCCATTTACACTTAGATCTAATACTGTTTTGGCTCAGGAACGCAAGGATTTAGCTGATATTTCCGTTGGAATCTATGATCACAATGGATATATAGGAAGTGGTGATCTTTCAATCGCTGTTGTTAATATGTTCAGTTGGATGAATGCAACAGTAGATGTAATTAGCTTATATCAAGTTCTAGAAGTGGGACTCAGTGGTATTGATATCTTCGTTATTCCTGGAGGGAGTTGTATTGGCTATGACGAAGATTTTGGAGAACGTGGAAAAGAAATTATTCGTAATTATGTAAGAAATGGAGGAGCTTATTTTGGTATATGTGGAGGATCCCATTTTGGCACTGAAGCATATTTAAATTTATATCCTGGAGGATATACTAGCCCTGCTCCAGGTATAGAATCACCAAATGAAATGGTCAATATGAATCTCAATACGGATTCGTTATGGTTAGATCTTACAAACTTTTCTTCCAGCTTAACAACTATATATATTAATGGAGGTTGTTTTAATAATGCTGATGTGTCTTATAAAAACAATATCCATGTTATAGCAGAATATTCTCAAAGTAATAGGCTAGGGATGGTTGGTGTTAAGTATGGAAGTGGATCTGCTTTCTTATGTTGTCCGCATCCTGAGATTGAAGAAAACAGTAATAGGGATGGCGTCTCTATGTTCGATTATTTTGATGATCCTGATTCAGAATGGGGATTAATCTTAAAGGTTTCACTCTGGTTACTGAATCCATTACGTCCAGCGTTATATCTAGTATTAGACATAATAGGTTTATCTTTTTGCGCCATTGTTATTACGATCCCTATATATAAAAAATATTCTAAAAGAATGGTCAAAGAAAACTAATCATTAAATGCCTATTTGAATATTTTTGTAAAAGAATTTCTAATCTTAAAGCTTATTACGGTTTAAACTTTTGAATTATTACAATATGATAGTTTATCTTTCCTTAATTGCTATATTTTTCTCGAGTATGGTTTATGGTATTATAGGATTTGGAGATGCTTTAGTTTTAATACCTATTATAACGCCGATAATCGGAGTTAGAAATGCGGTAATACTCGTTAATATTTGGGGAACGGTTCCTGCTTTAATAAATTTTATCGAATATAGGAAATATTTAGATAAAGGATATTTTTTTCGATTCCTATCGTTGGGAATCCCTGCTACAATTCTAGGGACTTACTTAATTATAATTATTCAAGTTGAATGGATTGAATTAATTTTGGGATGTTTTATTTTAACTTATTCTTCTCTTAGATTATGGAAATATTTTAATAATCCAAATACAATCGAAGTAGAAAATCAATTAAATACAACTCATCCTTTAGTTTTTGTTGGTGGTTTTTCATACGGTTTACTAACTGGATTGATTAGTGCTGCAGGCCCAATAAATGTAGCAGTATTAGAAAAAACTGGGCATTATAGAGAAAGTTTTATCGAAAATTTTGCGGCAATCGGAACCATGTTGTCTATATCAAGAATCCCATTTTATTTTACTGGAAATGTATTTCCCTATGAGTTAATTTTAGTTTTTCTGTTAGCCTTCCCAATCATATTCCTAGGAACTAAACTGGGTCATAAAATTACTCCCAAAATACCTGTTAAAAAATTTCAGATAATTGTTTTTTGTTTCCTAGTAATAATTGGATTAAAATCAGTAATTTTTTCATTATTAAGTCTAATATTTTAAACTTAAAAAGTCAAAATAGATAGAAAAGAT
Organism: Promethearchaeota archaeon; assembly: GCA_016839655.1. The sequence continues at coordinate 11,016 of JAEOTW010000159.1, forward strand.
ATTTAATTATACAAATTTAAATCTCTTTATGGATAACCGGAAACTTAATGAGGTTGAATATTTGAATTGGCTTATAGGCCAACCATATAATATTTCTATGGTAATAACCATTAGAGGAAATTTGCAACAAGAAAAAATACGCAATGCCTTAAATAAAATACAAGAGAAACATCCTTTATTACAAGCTCAATTACATGTAGATGAAAATGAAGATCCGTTTTTAATCTGGGGTAATATACGTGAGATTCCATTGAAAATTGAAAATAGAACTAGCGATAATCTATTTAAAAAAGTTGTTGAAGAAGAATTTATCACCCCTTTTGAAACAGGAAAAAGTTGCTCTCTCCCTTTAATAAGAGTGAAGATTTTATTTTCAGAGGACTTATTTGATTTGATTATAACTATGCAGCACGTTATTGCTGATGGTATGTCTATGATATTTCTTTTTATGGATATCCTTAGTTTTATTATAGATCCCAAAAGAAAAAGCGAAACTCTGGATATAGTTAAGTCTATAGAAAATGTTCTACCTTATAAATATCAAAAAAAAATTCCTAAAACTACTGCAAAGTTTAAAAGAACTAATTGGTTTTTAAAAAGAATTATAAAGATTTACCGATTTAAGAATAAACTTGGTAGGAAAAAAGTCAAACAAAAAGAATTGATATTTAATAATTTTAAGAATAAACATTTAGAAACAAATGATTGGGTACTACCAGAGGAACAATCTGAAAAATTGATTAGAAAAGCTAAAGAAAATAAAGTTTCAGTACACAGTATAATCTGTACGATGTTCTTATCAGATTTCCCAATAATTAACAATCCTGTTAATTTGAGAAATAGATTAGCATATAATGTTGGAAGATCGATAGGATGTTTCGCTGGAGGATTAGTTATTAAGAAGAAATATAAAAATAAGAAGTCATTTTGGAAGAATACCCAACAGTATCATAAAAAATTAACAATTGGTCTTCGAGATAAAAGTGTGTTTAGTATTTTCAAATTATTTTCAAGATCTGTTAAAAGAAAATCTTATGAGAAATTTACACCAATATTTCTCGAGTTAGCGAGTAGGAATCAACCTTTTGGAGTTACAAATTTAGGATCTTTAGATAGATTTAATATTATATTAGCGTCAAAAAACTTCGTAATAGAAAATTTGTATGGTGGAGTTTCAGGGACATTTGATGCGCTTGTGGTAACGATATTCACAATTGAAAAGAAAATTCATTTCCATTTTCATTACTATAAACCCCCTCATTCCAAGGAGGAAATTGCTAATTATGTAGCCAATGCTATGAATAAGTTAGAAAAAGCTTTAAAAGAATGAGTTAAATTAATTGAAATCAAAAAATTACATAAATCTCTGAATTTGAGATTTAATAGAAATGAATTAATTGGATTCAGATTATGATTTTTAGTTACGAAAGAATTATAAATTTTGATACTGATTTGAATATAATTAATTCTTATAGGGAAAAATCTAATGAAAAACAAAGCTTTAGTAGTTTTAGCATTAATGAGTCTTTTAACAGGTGCAGTTGGTATCTCAACAGGAGTGATTAGTCTCATTCTGATTTCTGATCAAGATACTCCAACATATCCGATATTGAATATGTATTTTTGTGAAACATTCGAAGATATTGAGGAAGCTATATCTGATATTGGTACAGGTTCCGGAGAAATTTACATCATAAGTGATCTTATATTGGATTCTACCATATATATTGCAGGAGGAGGAATTTATAAGATTCAAGGGCTTGGAGATATAACAATTTCCTGTGAAGATGGTGTTTCAGCATTTGATATTTCTGCAGCAAGATATTGCTCTATTGATAATATCAAACTAGATATTACAGACTATACATCAGATCAAACTAACACAATAAATATACGAGAGAGAAACAATAAACCCATAGTCCTCAGTAATATCCATATCAATGGGGATTTCGATTACAATGGAATAGGTATAAATGTGAATTCTAGTGAAGTTTGGATTTCAGGTTGTTCATTTAATGGTCTTTGGTCAGGTATCATTGTTCAAGAAGCGGTAAGTAGGATTCATGTTTATGATAATTCTTTTTATAATAATTATCAACGTGCTATTCTTTGTCAAGGAGATAAAAATGTCATCCAAAATAATATTTTTGAGAAATGTTATTATGATTTTATCTACATTGAAGGAAATGAAAATAAAATATCCAATAATTACTTGAAGAATCACTCACGATGGGGCATCACAGTAGAGGGAACAAACTTTGGAGGAGCTAAAAATACTATTTCCTGTAATACTATTTTAGGACTAACAACAAGCGATATTACTCCTACAGGGGTTTTGATGTATCACTTTTCAGTGGACAATTTAATTATTGGTAATATGATACATGGTTTTCAAATAACTTCAGGTGGTACAGGAACAGGAATTACTATACTATCAACAAGTGAGAACACTAGTATCATTGCAAATTCAATTTATGGAAATGATATAAATCTTAATGATTTAGGAATTAACACTTTTCTAGACGCAAATAATTTCAACGAAGAAAAAGATGTTTTTTATTGCAATAGTGGATTTGAATTACAAGATGCCTTAGACACTATTGGAACTGGATCGGGTGAAATTGTAATTACTGAAGATTTCACTTTAAGTTCAACGATTCAAATTGATGGAGGTGGAGACTATATTATTAGATCCCCCGGACAACATATAATAGACTGCGGAGGCAATAGAGATGCATTTGATATAACAAATACTAAAAGTTGCATAATTAAAGATTTAAAAGTTGATGCTTCAGATTATACTAGCCACGCTTATCATGCTATCGATGTATTGGAAGAAAATAACAACTCTATTTATCTAGAAAATCTAGAGATATTCGGAGATACTGATTATTATGGATATGGTATTTATATTTTTTCACAGAATGTTAGAGTTATGAATTGTCGTATAAGCAGTCTTTATAGGGGAATCAGAGTAACGACAAGTTCTAAAAATGTTATCTTAACTAATAATTACATATTCGATAATGACCAATCTTGTTTACTCATGGCAGGTTCAGAATGCATAATCGATGGTAACCATTTTAGTAATTGTTTAGGTTCTGCTTCCTCTCAAGTTTGGATTACGGGTAATCATAGCGTATTCTCAAACAATATCATTGAAGAGACATCAAACATAGGATTAAACTTAAATGGAGAGAGTGATGGCGGATTTAATTTGATTATGGGAAATATCATCGAAGGAATTGTGAAGGATGATGCAGGTGATCATTACGGAATTTATTGTGTCAACAATGCAGATAATAATACTATTACAAGTAATTTGATAACTAAATTCAGTAATATCGGAAGTGGATATGGATCTGGTATTTATATCTTCTCTGGATGTGATTACAACACATTTACAAGCAATACAATTATCGGTAACGATTATAACATTATAGATGGTGGCAGTAATAACTTTTTTGATGCTAATAATGCTCCATAATTCTCAAAACTTTTTTTTTATATTTTAATTCTTACTTCTTTAAATTAAAAAGAAAAAAGAATATAATTTTAAAAAATTATAGCAGTCCAGTATATCTCTGAATCTGAGATTGTATTAAAAGAAGTTGAATGTTTCTTGCACCACCAATTACTTCTTCAATTTTGCTTACATCACATAACTCATCCACAGGAGTGTTATCTGTAACTGACACTCCCCCCATATGTTGCTGAGTTTCATAGCAGACCTCATGTGTAAGTTTAGCTAAGTAATATTTACCTTGAGATGAAATTGATGCCACCCATTTTTCTGCTTCTTTAGATGGCTTTTCTGTAAATAGGATTTTATCATCGTATACTGTAGCTGCTTGCAGTGCTAACGCAGTTGCTGCATTTGTTTTTGTTAATAGATCTGCCAAGCCATAGCCAACACCTTGATATCTAATTACAGGTTTACCAAATTGTTTCCTTAAATTGGTGTATATAATGCCATAGATTAAGCCCGCCCAGCAAATACCTACACCACTACCCATTATCGAGAGTCTTTCAGGAACTAAACCTTCAAAAAGTCTTTTATATCCTAATCCATCATCTGCGAGTACATATTCTTTTGGTACTAATACATTGTCTAATATTGTATGTGCTATCTGAACTCGTGGGACAGAATTTATTTTTAAACGTTCAGTTCTTACTCCAAATTCACGTGCAATAATCGCTTGCACCATAGTATCTCTTGGATTAGATTCATCATAGACACCATAACATGCGAAGTAATCAGCTACAGCTCCATTAGTAGTATAGACTTTTTCTCCATTATAAATGACGCCATTATCTGTTTTCGTGCATTTAGTTGTCAAATTTACTGCATCCGAACCTCTTTCAGGCTCAGTTATACCTATACAGCCAATCTTTTGTCCTGATAAAAGTTCATCTTGAACTTTCATAGGTATGTTAGACTCTCCTCCATGTTCATAATAATGGAAAGTAGGATTACCACATAATATCCCGCTGGCGAGTCTAGCAAGTTCCAGCTGAGGGTCAAGTAATGATAGATGTGCTCCTAACAATATTTCTTTTTTCATTCCATAAGGTTTAAACTCTTTCCATGGATTTATTCTTTGTATATATCCCCTTTTTCCAAGCTCAGGAAGTAAACCATATACATCCTTCGATTTATCGATTTTTGGATGTAAATCTAAGCAAAATTCCTGTAGTTTTTGACAATATTCTCGTTCTTCTTCATTCAACATTGGAAAAACGTTATCGTTAAAGATTTTGAAAACGTTTTCCAATGACATCTTTTCAAGAATTTTATCATCAATAATTTTCTCTTGAAACATTTTTTCGTCAATTTAATTTGTACTTTTTATAATTTGAAAGTATATATATTAATTAGGTGTAATTTTTTATTCCAATTAAATTTTTGATTTTAAAAAGGAAGTAGAAGGGTCTCTTTAATTAGAATTTTATATATAATTATCTCTAACAAAATTTTGAACATTTATTATTTCATCTAAATGAGTTTCAACTTTACCAAATATATAAAATCGAACATCAGGTCCAGTTCCGCTAGGTCGGAAATAAATAGTTGAATCTACGCTTTTTAATTGATAAAGATCAATCATATCATTATTATCTGATAAAGCATGCACTTTGTAGTCTTTATCGTTAATTTTGATAATTTTTGCATTATTAATTTCAAAATTTTTCATAATTCTGATTTTTTCTTTATCTGTAGCTGGAATAGTACGATTAATTCCCTTAATAGACCAATCTATTGATTCAGAAATGATATATCCTCTACATATAAGTTCTGTTATTAATACTAAAGCTGGAACGGGGTATTTATCTGCAATGATTGTAAAATCAGTGGTAAAATCATAATCTTTGGTCTCATTGTTTTTATTAATATTCAAGATATTTAAGGTGTGGCCACCACTCTCTTCCCAATACACCATTAAAAAGGATTCTTTCTCTATTTGTTTTTCTTCCATTAATTCTATTATTTGTTGTCTAAGAGGTCTAGGTGTATTAAATTTGATTAAATTTCCATCCTGATCTTCATAATATAATATTGCAGTATCAATTTTTGATTGGTCTACTTCAATTCCAAGAAGAAAATACATTATTATACCAAGATGTTTATATCCAACTCCTGATAAAATATTAATAAAACTTGTCTGATCTCCTCGTAAATCGCTAGGTATTGTTCTTACATTTACAATTCTCTTATCAAATTGCTTCGCTAAAATGTTATGCATTGCTGCGTAAATCTCATTGGGAATATAGGTATAATATTTTCCATTTTGCTTAATATATAAAACAATCCTATCTCTATCGGCATCTAAAAGTATAGCAATTTTCGAATTTGCTCGTTCCATTATATTTTGTAGTTTTTCCTCTTGAACATTTTTAAGTGGATTAGGAGGATTAAGTTCCTCATCAACAACTATTACATTAGCACCATAATACTTAAATAAGTTTACAATACCTCTTGCTTTACCTAAGTAAGGCCAAATTACAATATTCTTATCCTTAATACTTTTAATTTCCAAAACTTTTGATAAAAGATTTATTACATACTCATTATTTTTTTGTTCAGCATCGAGAATAATTGGGGTGAAATCTGATTTTAATGGAATTTCATTCACTTCAAGAGCTTTTTTCGAAATATCCTTAAATAAATCGCCTGACATAGGTATTGGGTAATCTATATATAGTTTTATTCCGTTCCAAGATAAATCATTGTGACTTGCCGTTAATACCAATATTAAATTTATGTCCTTATATAATGCAACTGATGCTGCTCCATATGGGGAGGAAATTTTTGATTCTCCAGGATTATCCTTTTGATAATGTATTGTAAATCCATCATACGCAAGAATCTCAGAACAATACTGAAGTAAAATATCCTTAGTGGGTCTAT
>JAEOTW010000160.1 GCA_016839655.1 Promethearchaeota archaeon
TAAATCCTCAACTTCTCCAGTTAAAACTCCACCCTGTATTGAAGCACCCATCGCGACACACTCCATTGGATCAATACTGCGTTCTGGTGTTTTTCCTAATAAGTCTTCGAACTTTTTCTGAATAACTGGCATTCTTGTTGGTCCACCAACTAGAATAATTTTGTCTATCTCTCCTCTGGCCATTCCCGCATCTCTTAAAGCTTTTAAGATTGATGTGTCTAATCTCTTTAATACCGGATCAATTAGTTGTTCTAATTTTGCTCGAGTAAGTGCAATATTAAGATGTTTAGGACCCTCACTTGTCGCAGTGATATATGGTAAGTTTATATCAGTTGTAATCGATGTAGATAACTCAATTTTAGCCTTTTCTGCGGCTTCCCGAACTCTTTGCATTGCCATTGAATCTCCTTTTAAATCTACACCTTCATTTTTCTGAAATTCTGATATAAGATAATCAACAAGGATCTTATCCATATCTGTTCCTCCTAATTGAGTATCTCCTGCTGTGGAAATCACTTCAAATACTTGATTATCCATCTCCATTATGGTAACATCAAAAGTACCGCCGCCAAGATCTAATACTGCGATTTTTAGTCGAGCATTCTTCTTATCCAAACCATAAGCTACCGCTGCGGCAGTTGGTTCGTTAATCAAACGTTTAACATTTAATCCCGCGATCCTTCCCGCATCCTTAGTAGCTTGTCTTTGGTTATCGTTAAAATAAGCTGGTACAGTGATAATAGCATCAGTAACTTCTTCCCCTAGATAAGCACTAGCATCTTCCTTGATCTTTCTAAGAATCATAGCAGAAATTTCTTGAGGAGAATATTCTTTTCCATCAATTTTTACTTTGTAAGATGTACCCATCTTTCTCTTTATTGCTGTAATTGTACGATCAGGGTTTGAAATCGCTTGTCTTCGTGCGGGTTCTCCAACTAATCTCTGACCATCTTTCGTAAAAGCAACCACAGAAGGGAATGCTTTTCCTCCTAAGGTTAAACCCTCAGCACTAGGAATAATTGTTGGCTTGCCTCCAACTAATACTGCTGCTGCTGAATTTGACGTTCCTAAGTCAATTCCTATTATTTTCGCCATATTTCATCACTCTTTTTTAATTTTAATTTAATATTTTTTTAATTTTTCATTTTTTATTTTAAATTTTATAATTTTGATTTTTTTGATATTTTGACCATTGCTGGCCTTAACACTTTATCTTTTACAAAATAACCTTTAGTTATTTCTTCTAATATCGTATTTTCAGGGAGATCATCTCGACCTTCCTCAACTATTACTGCTTCATGTTTATATGGATCAAATTTCTCACCTTCCGAATTCATTGGTTTAACTCCTTCCTCAGTAAGTAATTTTTCAAACTTCTTCACGATTATTTCAAAACCGTTCTTAATTCCATCCATGTTTTCAAGCACTTTTAGTAAGTTTAATGCTCTTATTAAATCATCATAGTGATCAATTAACTTCTTTAAAATAGCTTCCATAACATATTCTCGATACCTACCATTTTCTCGCTCTGAACGCTTCTTATAGTTCTCAAAATCAGCGCGTACGCGTAAAAGGGAATTCATAAATTTCTCCTTTTCCTCTATCAGTTCTTTGAATTTACGACCATCGTCCTTCATATCATCCATTTCCTTAAGTAATCGATCATTTTGAGTCTTTACTTTCTTGTGCTCTTCCACTAATGCCTCATACTTCTCCGCTTTTATTTTAAGCCGATCGAAATCACTTCTTGATAGTGAAATTTGATTTGATGCCCTACGCGGAGAACCACGTTGACTCGGAAATCTATCAAAATAGTCTTCAAATACCATAGGTCTTATATCTCCCAATTCTATTCTATAATTATAATTCAATTTTTTAATTTTTTTGAGTGTTAAACCCCATTTTATTAATGTAATGTTTGATTGTCAAGGCCAACTTTACATCAACATGTTATTATATAAGTATTAACTGACATATTTAAAGGTTGTGGTTTTACAAAATAAAGGAGAACTGAGGGGGAGGAGTGTGAAATTAGCAAAGAAGAAAATCTTTTTTTGAAAAAATAAATGTTAAATACAAATTTGCTTTAATTTCTTTTTCTTTAATTTAGATTAGGAATTCAGAGTTGGTTGAGATTTTATCAAGTGAATATCTATTTAAATTCGAGATCGCTGCCTATTGTTCAATGGGTCTATTAATTCCTGCGTTAATATTACAGATAAAAAGTCATAATTATCCCAAGAGGTCATTGAGGAGGGAATATTATGAATTTGTTTTATATAATAAAAGCAAGAAACTGTGTACCACAGAAATATGAGGATTTTTGCTTTACAAATCATTAAAATACAATATTGTATAATAAATATGTAATTTAAAAAACATAATCTTTTAATCCTATACTATTAATCTCTTTCCTTTAAAAAAATAATATGTGCTCATAAGCCTTAGCAGTAAATTAAGACAAACATTTAATTATGTTTAATTCTTCAATTTCTTTATAGCATTTTTCTTAGACATAATTTAGTATTTTTTATAATATCTATTATGCGAAATCCGCAATATAATGCTTGGTTGCAGTTGGTTACTTCATATCAATGTAATTTAGAGTGTGACTACTGTATTGTTGGAAAAAGATACTCAACAGAAATATTTACAAAGACTTATAACATTAATATTTCTGCTTTAAAAAATATCTTTAACGATTCAAATAAGATTTATAGAATTAATATTACAGGCGGAGAACCTTTTTTAGCTCCAAATATAGTTGAAGCTTGTATTGAATTAACAAAAAAACACTTCCTTGGTTTTAATTCTAACTTTACATCGAAAAAAGTAAAAGAATTCGCTGAAAAAATTGAACCTAAAAAGGTTAATTTTATTATAGCCTCATGTCACATTAAAGAATTAGAAAGATTGAATTTATTAAATAGATATATTGATAATTTTTTATTATGCAAAAACAGAGGATTTAATATTGGGGCTATGGAAATTGGATATCCCCCACTTTTGAATGAGGTCGATAACTATAAAAAATTTTTTTTAGAAAAGGGAATTGATTTAACCTTTTCCCCATATATTGGAGACTATAAAGGAAAATTTTACCCTGATTCCTATAGTGAAGAAGAACTTAAGATTTTTGGCTTAAAAAAAAAGGATATTGAAGTGTTTCACCAATATGGAAATTTATGTAATGCAGGGTATAATGTTGGTATAATTAATCCAAATGGAGATATCACTTATTGTTTTCAAATTACAAAATCTCTTGGAAACATCTATGAAGGAATTAAATTTAATGATAAATTACTAAGGTGTCCATTTAAGTTTTGTTCATGCCCTATGAATATTTATGATCCTTACCTTTTGAGAAAAGCAAAAAGTGAAGTTGCCTCTTATAATACTAAATGGTTTCACCTTTTTAAGCATAGAATTCTCTCTAAATTTCAATCTCAAAAATAAGAATTTATATAATTTCGGAAGAAGTAAAACAGTTTAATCCTATTTTATCAATTAATCGATCTATATTAAGCCTAACAAAGTTTTGAAATTAAAAAGTCCGATATTTATCAAAATGCTTAACAAAGATTTAATTATGGTTAATTCTTCAATTTATCTATAGCATTCTTTCACTAGACATAATTTGGAATTTTTTATAATGTCTAATTTGCGAAATCCAGAATATGATGCTTGGTTGAACTTGATTGCTTCATATCAATGTAATTTAGAATGTAATTACTGTATTGCTGGAATAAGATACGTATCAGAAATATTTACAAAAACTGATAACATTAATATTTCTGCTTTAAAAAATACTCTTAATGATTCAAATAAGATTTATAGAATTACTTTTTCAGGTGGAGAACCTCTTTTAGTTCCAAATATAGTTGAACTTTGTAGTGAATTAACAAAAAAACACTTCATTGGTTTAACTACTAATTTGACATCTAAAAAAGTAAAAGATTTTGCTGAAAAAATTAATCCTGAAAGGGTTTTATCTATTGTAGCTTCATGCCACATTAAAGAATTAGAAAGATTGAATTTATTAAGTAGATACATTGATAATTTTTTATTATGTAAAAACAGAGGATTTACTATTTGGGCTATTGAAGTTGGATATCCCCCACTTTTGAAAGAGGTCGATAAATATAAAAAATATTTTTTAGAAAAGGGAATTGATTTAACATTTTGCCCTTATATGGGCACATATAAAGGAAAAATTTACCCTGATTCCTATAGTGAAAATGAAGTTAAGATTTTGGGGCTAAGAGAAAAGGATATTAACCGGTTTTACCAATATGGAAAATTATGCAATGCAGGGTATAATGTTGGTATAATTAATCCAAATGGAGATATCACTTATTGTTCTTTCATTAATAAATCTCTTGGAAACATCTATGAAGGAATTAAATTTAATGATAAATTAATAAGGTGTCCCTTTAAGTTTTGCAATTGCCCTGTGAATATGTATGATCCTTACCTTTTCAGAAAAGCGATAAGTGAAGTTGGCCCTTATGATGCAGAATGGATTCAACCTTTTAAATGTAGAATTAAAGAATATATGAAAAATTTATTTTTTGAAAGGAAACAAAACTATCTAATAGATAGCACTAGAAAATTAATCATCGAAAAATTTATGAGAAATAAATTTTCTCGTAAATATCTTTTTAAATATTGGATTTAACATCATTAAGGATGGATTTAAAATAATATATTACTGGACATAATTTGGTATTTTTTATGATGTCTAATTTGCGAAATCCACAATATGATGCTTGGTTGTTCTTAGTTACTTCATATCAATGTAATTTAGAGTGTGATTATTGTGTTGCGGGATTTGTGCGCAACCTGGTGATGTGTAATGAACCATTAGAATTATATATAAGAACTTATCACATTAATATTTCTGCTTTAAAAAATATTCTTAATGATTCAAATAAGATTTATAGAATTAATTGAATGGATTCAATGTTTTAAAAATAGAATTCTCTTTAGATTTCAATATCAGAAATAATTATTTATATAATTTTGGAAGAAGTAAAATAGTCTAATCTTATCTCATCAAATAATCGATCTATATTAAGCCTAACAAAGTTTTGAAATTTAAAAGTCCGATATTTATCAAAATGCTCAATAAAGAAAAAAAAAATGAAAAATCTAAATTTTTTCATTTTAACGTGTATACCAAAAGAATCTAAATAAAAATGTTACTAAAACCTTTTTAATTAATCTCTTTCCTTTAAAAAAATAATATGTGCTCAAATAACTTAGCACTA
>JAEOTW010000161.1 GCA_016839655.1 Promethearchaeota archaeon
ATGATTTTAAAAAAGTTTTAGATCCTGAACATTATCGTCCATTACATAGACCTGCTGGAAATATAGGGAGTATAATTAAAGCAATAGAGCTTTTAAAGACTGCTAATAAACCTTTAATCGTTGCTGGTGGGGGTACCATTGCTTCAGAAGCTTTTAATGAGGTAAATAAGTTATCAGAAACATATAATATTCCTGTTGGAACAACTTTAAGTGGAATAGGAGCAGTTACAACCAATAAAACTTTTGTAGGGGGAAAGTTGACAGCAATAGCATATAGAAAAGCTGCCATTGAAGCAGATGTAATCATCTCTTTGGGATGTAAATGGGACCATACAATTATTTATGGAGCTTCACCGATTTGGAATCAAGATCAAAAATTAATCCAAATTGATATTGACCCAACTGAAATTGGTAAAAATAGACCTGTAAACGTTGCTATTGTTGGAGATGCTAAAGCTGTCATTAATCAACTATTAGAAGAGATGGAAAAGAATCTTCCTAAAGAAAAAGTTACTGAATGGTCTCAATGGAATGAATATTTGCAGGATATAAGGAAAAATGATAAACAGCAGATAGAAAAAATGTTAAAATCTAATAAATTACCTATGAAACCTCACAGACTTGTATACGAAGTTCTAGATTTTATACCAGATGATACACAATTAGTCATCGATGGGGGAGATATCTTTGTTTTTTCATTGGATTTAATAAGTCTTAAACCGCGCCCCCCAAGAAGTTTTTATCGCTCTATTTCAATGGGCCATTTAGGGATTGGGATTCCATATGCTATTGGAGCACAAATGGCTAAACCAGATAAACTAGTTATATGTATTACTGGAGATGGTAGCTTCATGTTTAATGTACAGGAATTGGAAACAGCAAAAAGATTAAATCTTCCTATAGTTATTATAATTGGAAACAATTGTGCGTGGGGTATGATAAAGTCAAATCAAAAACTTAATTTGGATAAAAGATATTGTGATGTTGATTTTCCACCAATAGATTATGCAGAAATCGCTCGAGGTTTTGGATGCTATGGAGAAAAAATAAGTAAACCTGAAGATATTAAACCAGCATTGCAACGTGCCATTGATTCAAAAAAACCAGCAGTCATAGATGTAGATATTGCTTTTGAAACTCCTCCCGCAATGAAATTACTTGGTCTTTATAAAAAAAGTAAAGGATTATTTGGAAAATAAATTCAAATTTTTTTAATATCTATTGGAGGTTGATTGATAAAATGAATGAAAATTTTTTGGAAGGAAAAGTTGCTCTAATAACGGGTGCTGGCGGAAGTGGATTTGGAAGAGAAATGGCAAAAGCTTTTGCTAGTAAAGGGGCAGATCTAGTTATTAATGATATTAATGATGAAGGTTTAGATCAAACACGAGAAATCATTCTTAATGATTATGATGTTGAGGTTTTTATAGCTAAAGCGGATATTTCGGATTCTGAGCAGGTAAAAGAAATGGCTGAGAGTGTGCTTGAGAAATTCGACAATCTTTTTTTATTAGTTAATAATGCAGGAATTGATGGTGGTTTATATCCCACTTTAAAACAAAAAGAAGTGATGTATGATAAAATTATGGCGATTAATTTAAAAGGTGCATGGAATGTGACAAAAGCCTTTTATAAACAAATGAGGAGGCAAAAGCATTTTACTCCAATTGTGGGAAAAATAATAAATATTGTCTCTTGTGCGGGTACAGCAAATGGTGCTAATCCCCAAGTAGGGATTTACAGTGTAAGTAAAGCAGGATTATTAGCATTCACCAGATTATGGGCTCTTGAATTAGGTAAAAACAATATTACTGTTAACGCTATTTCTCCAGGAGTATTCTTAACACCCATTTATAACAATGATCCCAAACTTATCAGAGATTTTTTGAAAACTAGAGGTGTAAAATTACCTATTGATAAAATTGGTGAAAGTAAATGGGTCGCTGATGCTGCATTATTCCTAGCTTCACCAGGGGCAGACTATATCACAGGTCAAAATATAATCATTGATGGTGGAATGACTATTAGTGTAAATAAATTGTAATCTCATCTAAATTTTTTTAAAAAGAGATGATGAAAAGAAAATAATCTATTTACCACGACCTTTATTGGCTCTAATACTTGGTCGGGTTTTTTCAGAACCCCATCCTTTTTTATGCAAACCTCGAGCTCTCTTTCCAGCAGAAGTGAGGCCACGAGTTACCCTTTTTGTGTGTTGGGATTCAGATATCCAGTTTATTTTTGGATCTGACTTAATAACTGGATGATTAGGATCAACCAATATGGTTTCATAATACCAATGTTTCCCATCACCATAAACTTTGTAGCTATTTAAAACCTGCATGTTTGGATACTTTCTTTGAACTCGTTCCTCAGCGATCCATTGAAGGTTCTTCCCAGTTGTATACTTAGAAACACCCATAGCTCTTGGTTTTCTTCCTCGTTTTGGACGAATCTTATGCATTCCACCTTTTCTTATTCTAGCTCTAACTATTACATATCCTTGTTTTGCTTTATAACCCAAAGTTCTAGCACGATGTATATTAGTTGGTTTTTCAACTCTTTGAATTGCTCTACCCTTTCGATATTCAATTCCACGATACCAGTGAGGGGTTTTATAATCTTTTTCATGTTTCTCAAAAGTCTCTTTAACATAACTATATCCTGACTTCAACTTTACACTGCACTCTCTTGTTTTATTATATCTTCAAAAATTAACAGAAATTAATTAATTTTATTATTTTGTATTATGAGCAAAAATTTTAGGATGTTCCCGAATTATAATAATTAGTAACTGTTTAATCAATAGTTTCATGAAGAATCAATTATAAAGAAAAGTTATTTTTACTATGAAAAAGAATATTAAAAACGGAAAAGATTCAAAAAAGGTTGAAATTGAAGAATCAAATGGGTTAAAACTTAATTATGATAAAGATGAAATAAGGAATCATTTTCCTCATTTGATTGAAGAAATTTCAACAAGAAAGAAATCATTAAAAATTGAATCAATTGTTATGAATGTAGAACAAGAAAACGAAAAAAAACCTCAAAAATCCAACACTCATTATCCTGATGAATTATACAATCCTGGAGTAATTGACTTCTTAAGAAGATGTACAAAAAATGAGGATGCAATTGATATATTAGAATATTTAAAGGAAAGAAAAGAAATTCCTCCTGAAGATTACCATAGATATAAAAAAACTATTTTACAAGAAGGGGGATTAAAGCAACTCATTGATGAATTTGGTGGTTTAAAAAAGCCAGGATATTATATGAGAAAGTATTATAAAAAAGAGATTAATAATCAAGAATTAAATAGTAAGCAAGATTAATATGTATTGACAGATGATGAACTTATGACAAAGCTAGCTACTTGCTCGGTAGCAATGACATTGTCGCCCCAAACTGATGTCATATTTAGTGTATTAATCTCCTTCTAATCTGTTTCTAAAACGTATTCCTTTCTCTGTTAGAAAATATTCATCATTATTTTGTTGGATAAGACCTAAGTCACGTAAGACAGGTATCCTCCCATTTATACAAGAAATTGGTAAACCTGAAAATAATTTTATGGTTTCGTAATTTTTTGCTCCATTATTAATGGCAACTATTATTTCAATTCCCATATAACCTAAAAGATTTTTTAAATCCTCGTAAGTTTCTTCTTTCTTAGGCATTATGTTTCTATCATTAAATTTTATTTTTTGGGAGTTTCTTTTTTTTTAGAATTTCTACTTTTTTTATTTTTTGTTGATTTTTTATTTTCATCTTCATTTGCTTTATATTTATCTGCGATTACGGGTTCAGATTCTTTTGGAAGTAATTTTCTCATCCATTCCGGAAAAGCAGTTGTTATTTGCAAATTAGTTTTTAAGACAATATATGTTTCACTATTATAGTTCAATTCTTCAATTACATCAAAAATTTTTAAAAAATCAATATTTTCCATTAAAGAGTCCAGAGATTTTTTAGATACTAATTTGGGCAATTTATCTTTCGATATTAACCCGTTTCTTAGTTCTGAAAGAACATTATATTTTTTTGGATCTGCCATAATTTGATATAATGTGAAAGCATCTTCCTTAATTTCTTCTCTAGTTTTCTTTTCATATTCACTAAAATATTCCTGTACTTTTGGGAGTAATAATTCAATCAATTCCGGTTTATCATCAATATATTCAATTATACTATCTGGGGGTATTCTTTCCGCATTTACTTCTTTTACTAAAAGTACATATTTTTCAACTAAGCCTATTTGATTAATAAAGATAAATTGACGTTCATCTAAGATTTCAATAATTTCATTAAAATCTTTCTCAGGAAATTTCTCAATAAACCATTCTCTAAGACTTTCCAATAAGATAGGTCCGTCAGATAATTTTTCTAAGGTCATAAAAATATGCTTAACGTTCAATAAGATTGCTATTTCTTCTTCTTCAGTTTTCTCTCGTGTGTCTTCAATAATTACCCAGTATAAATTCTCTACCCATGCTTTTATTAAAGCTTCATTTTTCCGGATGCTTTCTTGATCTTCTTCATCAAAATTATTTATATCATTTATATAAAAAGCAGTATAAATCTCTTCATTTGATTGTAACTGTTCTGAAAATTCTGTACATAAATTTGAGATTTTTTCTTCATCTTCAGTAGGGATTTGCTGGTCAAGAATTGTTGATACCATCAGCATTTCCTTGTTTCCTCTAGCCCAATCAGAATGAATTTCAAAATAATAATTCAATGATTTAAGATTTTCAAAAGAATGAGTAAAAAAACCTTCACTAAATTGCTGATCCATAATATTTGCAATTTTAAGAGATAAGTCTCTTTCTAACATATCTTTTGGGTAAGAATAAAAAACTAATGGACCAATTTTACGATGAAAATATGATAAAGTAACGATGGTTTTCAATAAATGGATCTCCATTAAGATTTAGTTAATAAATTGGAAGAACAGCTTTTTTTTCTCAATAACCTAGAAAAAATTAATATTGAAGATTATATATTATTAAAGATAAATAAATTTATCTTAACTCCATATCTAATATCTTAGAGTAATTAATTTTAGCGAGAAATATAAAAATTTTTAATGAATTTTAGATAAAATCAAAATCCAAAAATGAGCCCTATAAGATTAATCGGATTTGACTTGGATGATTGTTTATTTGATTCAACCGGGTTATCTGAAAAAGCGAGAATTAAAGGCCTTGAAGCAATGATTAAATTGGGGTTAGATATAGATAAAAAGAAAGCTGTTCGAATATTAAAGGAAATAGTGAAAGAATATGGTTCAAATTCGTCAAAACACTATAATTATTTCATCAGAAGATTGAATCAAATGGAAGATAGTATAAAATTTATCTCCTATAATGATAGTTATAAATTTATATCAGCAGCAGTAATGGCATATCACGCAGAAAAAGTTAATTCAATAATGCTTTATGATGATGTCGAAGAAAGTTTAAATAAATTGAAGAAACTCTCAATAAAAACCGCTATCATAACTGACGGAATCCCAATAAAGCAATATGAGAAGATTTTAAGACTAAATATTGATAAATTAATTGATTTAGTTGTTATATCTGATGAAATTGGTATTAAAAAACCGAATCCAGAACTTTTCAATTACTGTTTAAAAAAATTTGGAGTTAGTGGTAGAGAGTCAATTTATGTGGGAGACCGTATTGATAAGGATATAATTCCCGCTAATTTGAACAATATTTATAGTGTTTATGTACATCGTGGAGGTAAATATAACAATTATAAGGCAGATACTAATATTCAGGGAGCTTCACAGCCAAATTATGAGATTTCAAATTTAAACGACTTATTTAGTATAATAGAAGAGCTTAACCATAAAGGAAAAATTGAGTAATATTTAAAATGAGAGTCGCATGTATTCAACCTGAACTATTTGAAAATAGAAAAAAATGTTATAATGAAATAGAAAAGATCCTAAATGAATTATTAGAAACACATAATAATTGCGACATCATTTGCCTTCCAGAAAGATGGGTACCTTATTTTAAAGAAACAAATCAAAATGTTCAAGAACAAAGAGGTAATGATTATTCTTTCATAAAAAAATTGGCTGAAGAATATAGTATCAAATTGATATCTGGTGCAATATGGGAGAAAAGAACTAGGTCTAAAAAACCAGCAATTACATGCTATTTCTTTGATGAAAATGGTGAAGAAATAGGAAGACAAGATAAAATTCACTTATATTCTTATGAACGTGAATATTTTGAACCAGGTAAAGAATTACAGTTGTTTAAGTTAAACAATTCTATTTGTTTTACAATACTTATTTGTTTTGATATGGTATTTTTTGAAACTCCTAGATTGGCTGTAGAAAATGGAGCTGACCTTTTATTTTCGCCAACTCAAATAAGGGAAGATGGAATGTTAAATTGGCAGGTATATTTACAAGCGCGTGCTCTAGAGAACCGAGTACCTATCGTAGCTTGTAACACTTTTGGGTATTATTTAAAAAGAAAATTTTTGGGTAATAGTAAAATCATTTCTTTTTATAAAGGTAACGTGTCTCCATCTAAATTAAAAATTATTGAGGCACCAATAGGTAGAAGTGGTTTTATTTTTGATGAATTAGATTTAAAATTTCCAAAGAAATTAAGAGAAATTAGGTTTAGTGAAAAAATAGATAAAACAAAAATAAGAATTAATATAGTTAATACATAAATAAATTCACTATTGTCCTATAAATGATATGAGTGAATCAAAGGAATTTAAAAAAATATTATTTTGTGGTTTGGAGAGTGGTGGAAAAACATCAATTTTATTAATTTTAGATAAAAAATTTAGTTTGTTAGCTACTGTTAAACCAACTATAAAGGCAAAAAGAACTCTTCATACCAATTCATTATTAGGCACCACTATTGTCCGTTGGGATTTAGGTGGTCAAAAAGGTTATAGGAAAATATATTTAGGTGATAAAAGCAAGTATTTTACTGAAATGCAATCAATATTTTACGTTATAGATATCCAAGCACCTAAAAAATTTGAGGAAGCCTTAATTTTCCTTAAAGATATAATAAATATAACCTCAGAATCGCACCCTGATAATTTTCAACTTCTAATTCTACTCCATAAATGCGATCCAGATATTAAAAATAATAAAAATATTATTAATAACATCAAATTCTTAGAAAATGAAATTAAATCTACTATTAAAGATATTAAATTTTCTATATTAAAAACTTCGATATTCGATGAACCTACCTTATTGAAAGCTTTCTCTGATGGTGTTTTTTATGCTACTCGCCGATCAGAAATGTTCCAAACCTTATTAAAAGATTATATGGGCAAGACTTATAATAGCTCTACGCTTCTATTGGATCAGAATTGTTTTATAATCGCCAGCAGAAGTACAAATAAAGCTTATCAAGAAATTTGTGAGGCCATAGCTCCAAGGTTAACTCAAGCATTAGAGAAATTAGAGGAATGGGACATAAATACAATCGATATTGTAACAGCTGTAGAATTTCCAGAGAAACACTCAGAATCTCAAAAAGAAGGAATTATTTTTCTAAGAAAATTAGATATTGAAGATATTAGATTATATTTAGTTGCACTTTGTCTGAATAAGAATGTAAAAATTAAATCCTACGAATATTTACCCTTATTAGCTGAAAATTTAAAAAATTTGTTAGAAAGCTTTGATTAATCATAAATTCTAATCCGAGATTTACTTCTAGAACTCTGTTTTTCAATCTAGAATAAGATATTCTCCCATATTTTTTGAGAGTTATTGAACCTTTGAGAATTGGGAATTTGGCAAAAGAAATTTAAAAAGAAAATTTTTAATTTTACTTCCAATCTCCCCTCTGGGGGTGGGGTTTAAATATATATGTCTGAAATCAATATAAACAAAGGTAAAAATAATGATTATAAAATCCAATGTAAATAAAAATTATATAGGTCCCAAAGCCCTCTTTGACCCAAATTATATTCCTCCAAATTTATTATATAGAAAAAAAGAGGAAAGCTCTTTATTTTCAATTTTAAATGATTCGATATCAGACGAGTTTTGTCTTAATATTCTATATCACGGAATGAATGGAATTGGAAAAAAAGTAATAGTAAATAAAGTAATCAACGATCTTTTAATAAAAAACAAAGATTTTTCAAAAATTAATAAAATTAGTGTAGATTGCAAAGAAAAAGAAATTGAAGAATTGATATTTTCGTTACTAAATGAAATAAATAGCTATTCTAATTTTAATTTTGATTACAGAACCATTTTAAATTCAAATCTTACTCACTTATGGAATACATTTAAATTTGCTTGTAATAAAATTGATTCCCATTTGTTCTTTATTTTTAATAATATTGAATATTTGGAACCTGAAATATTTCAAAAATTCATGCAATTTAGCAAAGAAACAAATATCACATTAATCTCAACTGTAAATAAGTTTTTAAAACCAGGGACAATGGATTTACTTTCTGAATTTGACTTTAAACATAAGTTAGATTTTTTCTCATATAACGAACTTTATTCTATTCTTAATCAAAGAGTTCTATTAAGTTTTTCACATGAAATTGATAAGAATTTAATAAGATATATAACTGATTTAATTTGTGAAGAATATGTCCCTGTTCCCGGAAAAGGAATTGAAATTCTTCGAGATATATATCCAATATTAAAAAATAATAGAGGTTCCTGTAATTTTGACTTATTAGAAATTTGTCAGAATGAATTTGATAGATTTCAAATCTCAGATGAATTTAACATAATAAACTATCTATCAGAAGAGGATATATTAACTGTTGTATTCTTAGATAATCTCTCGAACCTGTTTATAAGCAAAATGAAATATTATGTGTCATTTAATGAATTATTGGAATGCTATGAACTTTCTTGCGAATTTTTAGAATATACAAAAGATAATAATGAGTTTTATAGTCTTATTGAAGAAATGTTAAATATTGGGATCATTAAGCTCTCAAAAAGAACTCAGTACAAAAATAACGATAAAAATGGGTTTAACAATATGGATTATAATTCTTTCTTTACAATAATAAATCCTAAACAAATAAAAGTTATAATTGATACTATTTTTAACCAGCAATAAATAGATAGATTTAAGGTAAAATCTGAATTTTTGTAATTTGATGAGAAAAAGTAAGAAGAATATGCTTTTTATAACCAGAAAGCGTAAATCAGATTTTTTTATATCGTATATTATATATTTATAGGTGTAATCACACTATTTTTTTAATAACGAAGAGTAGAAATGGAGATAAATTTTGACGTATATTAAAAAAATTTCAATGAGTGGTTTTAAAAGTTTTGGGGATAGAACTGTAACAATTCGGCTTTCTAGTGGATTTACATGTATCGTTGGGCCAAATGGGGCGGGAAAGTCCAATATTATTGATGCTCTTTGTTTTGCTTTAGGAAGATTAAGTAAGAAAACTATGAGAGCAAAAAGTCTTGAAGATCTCATTTTCGCAGGAGCAAGAGGAAAAAATCCTTCCCAAAGAGCCGCTGTAACACTTTATTTCGATAATTCTGAAAATGTATTTCCAGGGGGTACTAATGATTTTGAAATTACACGGACAATTAAGGCTGGAGGTGGCGGAGGCTATAAAATGAATGGAAAAAAAACCACACGCCAACAAATTCTAAATGCCCTAGCAGCAGCTAATATCGATCCTGATGGAAGTAATCAATTTGTCCTTCAAGGTAAAATTGTAGAATTAACACATATGAATGCAGAAGATCGTCGGAAATTTATCGAGGAACTGATCGGACTTCAAAAATATGATGAGATGAAAGATGCTACCCTAAAAGAATTGGAAAAAGCAGAAAGAGATTTAGGACAATTTGAAGCTATATTTAAAGAAGTTTCTGCTCAGTTGAAAAAAGTCGAAAAAGAGAAAAATGATGCTTTAGCTTGGAAGGAATTGGATGAAAAAATAAATTTCTTAAATTCTCAGTTAATCGCATTAAAAATATCAAAGCTACGACAAGAAGAAGAAGAATTAGAAAATAAGATTGAAAATTCTCTAAAAATTATTGAAGAATTGCAAGAAAAAATCAATAGACAGGAAGATATATTAAAACAAGAATCACTCGTTATGGATAATATTCAAAAAACAATTACAGAGAAAGAAAAAGAGAGAGAGGAGATCACTGAAAATATTACTCAAGTAAAAACACAAATTTCATCAAGTCAAACTACCCTCAATCTAGCACAAAAATCAATTGAAAAATTAGTTAATGAAATTGGAACTTTAGAAAGTAAACAAATGAAACTTGAGGAGGGACAGACTTATGAGTTGTTAATAGAAAAAGCAACTAATGAAATCCTGGAAAATGAGAATAACATCGAAGAGACTAAACAAGAAATTGAAAAAAGACAACAAACTCAAGCTGAATTAGATCTTAAGATAAAAACTACAGAAGATGAAAATTCTCTTTTTAAAGCGGAAATTTCTAAAATACAACAGAGTATTTCCTCTAATAATGCTCAAATTAAGATGCTGAGAGGAACTATCAAAAAAAATGAAGAAAAGAAGCAAAAATTGGAAGTAGAGCTAGAAAAACTGAAAAAGGATGCTGAAAGCGTAGATGAAGCTATTGAGGAGACAAAAAAGTCAGAATCAGAAATTAGAAGACGAATCAGCGAATTAAATAACAAAATCTCTAAAGAAAATCAAAACCAAAAAGATTTAGAGAATAATATTAATAATCTTCAAGTAGATAAATATCAAACAAATTCAAAATTAACAGATTTCCAAGCTACACTATCATCCTTAAACACAGAAATTAAAATGAATAAAGAGAATATCCAAGAATTAAATGAAAAGAAAAATGCTATTAAAAATAAAATATCTGAATTAAGTAAAGGTAGAGATGCTGAAAATGCAGTAAAAGAATTATTGAAAGAAAATGAGGATATTAATAAAGATTTAAACCTACTAAGAGCGAATTTAAAGCAAGAAAATTCAATCTATAGGAAAAATGAACAAGATTTAGAATTATTAAATATGAAGAAATACTCATTCGAATCTGAAATCAATGATAACAAAGCAAAGATAGATAATATTAATACGGAACTAAAAATCCTAACGAAAGAAATAACTAATCTGGATAGAGAAAAGAATGATTTAGAATTAAAAGTAAATTCCTTGGATCAAAACCTTACTACTACTAGGAATGAATCAGAAAAATTAAATAACAAAAAAGAAAATGTTCAGAGAAGATTAGAGGAGCTTTCACAAGAAAGAGAGAATCTTTCTAAAAGAATAGAATCTTCTGAAGAAGAATACGAGAAAAATACAAAAGACATAACAGGAATTCTTCAAATTTTGAATATGCTTACCCAAAATATCAATATTTCAGTTGAATCTATTAAAGCAAATATTCAACAATCAAATGCAGATGCAATTGAATCATCTGCTGAAGATTTCAAAAAATTTATTCTTGATGTAGTTGATATCATGAAGACTGTTGAGAATATTGGCGCTGATGAAGAAAAACATACGGAAATGACGGAAATGATTAATTCTATAATGCAAACTTTGGAATTATTCACTGATAATGCTGATGATACAATCGATCAATTAATTGACAAGGTAAAAGAATCTGCTGATGTTGAAGTCCAAACTTCGACAAATACATTTGATAACTTTGTTCAAGATTTGATGGAAATTTTAGAAAATGTTTATCTCTCCTTAAGAAAATTAACAATGTCTAAAAGTCAAGAATTATATAAGCAATTGGAAGAGATCTCAGGTACTATTAAATCACAAACAGATGATTTTAATAGAAATGAGCAACTATTAACTGAAGCTAGAATCCAAGAAAAATATTTTTCTGAAAACCTCTCATCCTACAAGAAAAGACTTGAAGAAATTAGAAAGAGGAATTCTGAATTAAATCAAAGAATCAAAAATTCAGAAGTTGAAATAAAAGAGAGAAGGGAAGTTATTGATAAAAGACAATTAGATGTTACCAACTTGGAGTCTGAGATCAGTAAGCTAAAAGAACTTAAAGATAAATTTTGGGATAATATTTCTAAAATTCAAGATGAGATTGATGGGAAACAGAAAAAATTAGAGATTCTAAGAGAAAAACTTCAAGAATTACACGGAATCCAAAATTTGTTTGATAACATTATAGAAATTGATGGAAATATCGAAAAATTGAATAATATCATTGAAGAAAAGAAAATTATAATAATTAATACAGAAGAAAGCATTAAAAATATTCAAGTTGAACAAGATTCCTTACAAGACAGTATTAATGAGCTTGTTATTCGAAAGGAAAAATTCTGGGAAATAACCGAGAATCTACGAAAACAGATAGATGTTGAAAACAAAACCCTCGAAGATATATTAGACCGTTTAAGAGCACTTCAAAATGTGATGAGGATAATTAACTCTATTGAAGATATTAAAAAAGAAAATATTGATGCGAATGATAGAATAAAAGTATGTCAAGATGATACACAAAAATTAAACACTCAAGTAGAAGAAATTCAAAAAAATGTAGATCAAAAGCAACAGGTTATAAATAATCTAAGAGAGGAGAGATCGAAAGAGTTAGAATCTCAAAAAGTAGCTCAGAAAAAATTAAATAAGTTGAATAAAGATCTGCAAAGATCTCAGGGTAAGCTCAATGAATTAAATAAAAATAAAGAGAGAGAACAAAAGATAATTGGATTAGGTCAAGACATTAAAGACACGAAAAAACAAGTTGAATCAATAACAAAAGACTTAACAATAATGAAAGATGATCTGGCTAATGAAAATGTGAAGAAGGATGAAAAGCAAAAAGAGATTGATAAATTTATACAAGAAAAAGATGAATCATGGAACAAACAAAAACACTATCAAAAGGTTATAACAGATTTAAAATCAGATCTCTCTATGGAGAATTCTAAAATTAATAATTATGAATCAAAAAAAATAATGTGTACTGACCAAATAGAAACCTTATTTCAACGTTCAAAAGAATTTGGTTCTTTACCTCCCGTAACAGATGATCTTATTCAAGCTGAATTACAATCAGATATCGTAGAATTAACAAAAAAGAAAAAAACTCTTGAACCCGTAAATTTAAAGGCAATTCAGCAATATGATACTGTAAAAGAAAGATTTGATGAGATAGATATGAGAAGACAGACAATTCAAAGAGAAAGAAAGTCAATTCTTGATGCAATTGATAAAATTGAATTAGAGAAAACTCGTACTTTTATGAAAGCTTATCATGAAATAAATAGGGAATTTTCAAGGATTTTTCAGAAATTATCTCCAGGTGGTTCCGCAAAAATGATATTAGATAGACCTGATAAACCCTTTGAAGGGGGTATATCTATCGAAGCAAGGCCAAGAGGTAAGAAAATTAGTTCACTAGAAATTTTAAGTGGTGGAGAAAAGACGCTAGTAGCATTATCTTTCATTTTTGCAGTTCAAGAATTTTATCCCGCTCCATTTTACGTGATGGATGAGATCGATGCAGCACTTGATGGTCCAAATGTTCACCGCGTTTCAATGGTTATCAAAGAATTCGCATCACAAGCTCAATTTATGGTTATCTCTCACAGAGAAGAAAATATTGTGAATTCAGACAGAATTTACGGCGTATCAATGCAACAAAGTGGAATAACGGATATTTTTAGTGTTGATTTAGAAGAAGAAGCTAAGAGACTTCTTGAATTGGAAGATTTAGAACCTACGATTACAGAATGATTGAATTGTAAAAAAGGTGATTCAAAATATCAGAAAAAGAACAAAATTCCGCTGATAAATATAATTTTGATGAATGGACTGTTAAACAACTAAGAGAATTTGCCTCTAAAAATAATATAAAAATACCTTCTAAATCAAAGAAAAAAGAAATAATAGATTTACTTCAAGAAGTAGTATTACATCCTGAATTTACAGATAGATCACAAGAAATTGAAGTGATGGAAGAAGAACTAGTTGCGGGATTTGACGATGATGAGGATCTTGCGTTATTGAGGAAAGAAAAGCTTGAGTTAAAATTCTGGCAAAAACCACCATTTTCCAGTCTATTAGATTCGGAAATTGCAAAAGAATCAGAAATTGCTTTCTATGATTTAGCAAAATTAGTTGATGAATTTTTCGATAAAATGCTCCACGAAGAATTAATAAATTATAAAATTTCGGGTATAGCGCTTAAAACATCTGCTGTATTACATCATTATAAAATTTCAAGTATAATTAGAGAAGAGGAACAAATTCAAAAAAGAGAAGAGTTAGACAGGTTCAGACGAGCACATGGTAGAACTATTCCCAAAGCATTACCTCAACCAATTCAGCCTAAAATGCAAATAGCCACAAAAGATGAATTATTTGACGCGATGAGATCTGCTATTATAGAAGTTATGCAAAATAAAGAAAAACTGAGAAGAAGACGGATGAGAAAGGAAGAAGTGAAACAACAAAGGATTCAAATGAAGTCTAAAGCGCAACTCCCTAAAGAACTTCTTAAACATATAAGCGGGAGAGAACAAACAGTTGAAGAATTGCATGAGTCATGGTATAATCGAATTAAAGCTACGATTAATCTAAATAATAAAGAACCTACGTTTTATGAATTAGCAGATATTATTAAAAATGAAGAGAAAAGTGGTATTGGAAGGAAATTTTCTTTTGTTCGTATGTTTCTAGCATTAATGTTTCTCTCTACGGGGAATAAATTAACTCTAAATCAAGATGAAGATTTTCAAGATTTTAGGGTCAATATTAAATAAAAACTATATTTACAGCATTATTATGAAATAAGGTGGTAATATGGAAGAAAATCATGAATTTGCTCTAGACGAAAAACAACAAGAAGATTTAGAAAGTATAAAAGAAGATGAAAAAACCGGAGAATCAAATTCAAACTCAGATACTCCATTAATGGAAGAATTTGAGGAACCCGTAAGTATTAAAGATGATATTGTAACTAATATGATTGATAACACTTCGGAAACCAAAAATCTTGAAGAAGATTTATTAAAAAGTCAAGTAAGGATTTTCCATCGAAATTTAATTGAAGCCTCTTTATATGCTGCTGGAAGACCCCTAACTATAGAAGAAATATCTACAAAATTGGAATTTCCTAAGAAAGAAGTGGAAGAATTGGTAAATGAAGTAGCTTTTGATTATTTAGAACGCCCTACTGCTCTGGTTATTGCACAAATTGGAGATAGATACCAAATGCAAATTAAACCAGAATATACTGAAAGAGTTTCTAAATTTGCAAAGGGAGGTGCAATAGCAGAAAGATATTTGAGGACTTTAACAGTTATTGCTTTGAAACAACCTGTTCTAAAATCTATGGTTATTAAATTGAGAGGTACTGGTGCTTATGAACATGTAAAATATCTCATTGATAATGGGTTTATAAATGCTATAAAAAAGGGGAGATCTCACGAACTAACCACTACTGATAAATATGCAGATATGTTTGGGTTACCAAAAGATAAAACAGAATTGAAACGTGCTATGGTTACACAATTAGGAATTGAAGAAATATCAACCAGTGAACCTCCAGATGACAGTAAACTCCCTGATGAAACAGAACCATTAAATGAAACTAAAATTAATCATGAGAATGAAGAAGGGTTAGAATAACTAATTTTTAAGAAATCTCAATTACTTAAAAATGTAGACTCTGATATTCAAATCTTCAATTTCTTCTTTTAAATCTGATTTTTCTTTAATATTCTTTTCCCGAGATTTCTCAATTATTTCTAAATTATCGATTCTAAGAGTATTTTTAATATCTTCTTTTTGAGTAATAATCGTTTTCAGTAGATTTGTATCTGAGATTAAAATGACTTTTCTAATACTTTGGTTTAATGGTATTTGAAGCTTTGATTTTTGCATCCTTAGAAATTTAATTATTTCGATTATTAATTTTCCATCATTAGTAGAATCTTCTGAAATCGTTTCATAGTGCAATGGCCATTTCTCTAAGTGAATAGAGTTAAGATTTTTAAATTGCTTATAAAGAATTGAGTAAATTTCTTCTGAAATATATGGCATTATAACCGAAGAGATGGTCAATAATCTGTAAAAAAGGTTTAAGGCATTTTTTAAGGAATTTGTTCTTATATCTACATCATCAGAGTAAAATTTATGCTTTATAGCCTCAATATAATTATCACAAATATCATTCCAAAAAAAAGTACGTAAATCCATCATAGATTCATGCCAATTATAACCTTCAAAATAATTTGAAATACTATCTAATTTTTTATTAAATTCTGAAAAGTAATAACTCTCTATCGGTGAGATTTGATTAATATTCACATCAATGTTATCAATCTTAATCCTATTCAAGTTTAAAAATAAAAATCTGTAAGCATTCCAAATTTTAGTTAAAAACCTTGAAGCGCCTATTAATTGTTCAAATTTTCTCCTATATTTCTTCTTAAATTTATCTTCTGGTAGTTTTTGTCTTTCTTGCAATATAAATTCATTTGAAACAGATTGTTTAGTCTGTAGATTGATCCAAGTAAATTCAAATGGATAATCATCACCTAAAGAACCCATTGCTGTCCAATATCTTATAGCATCAGCACCAAATTCTGGCATCACTTCCTCGGGAGCAATATAGTTCCCAAGACTCTTTGACATATGTCTTCCATCAGGACCAGCGACCATTCCATTTATCATTGCTTCATAAAAAGGAGCTTTTCCAGTTAATATTTTACATCGAAATAAACTATAAAATAACCAAGTTCGGATGATTTCATAACCCTGAGATCGATGAACTCTAGCATCCATATAAGCTCTTTTAAAGAAATCATTATCCTCAGTCCATTTTGATATTTCTAAAGGTGTTAGGCTAGAATCAATCCAACAATCACATACATCTTTTTCACCACTAATATTTTTACTTTTACATTTTGCACACTGTTTAATCGGTGGTGAAATTTTCACTGGATTTAATGGTAAATCCTCCCTTTTAGGGGGTATAATCTCACCACAATCTAAGCAATACCAGAATGGAATGGGGGTACCAAAAAAACGCTGACGTGAAATAACCCAATTCCAATCCAATCCTTCTGCCCAATCTATTAATCTTTGTTTTTGTTTTTCCGGATACCATTTCATAATTTCTCCAGATTCAATTATTTCCTGTGTAAAATCCTTTACATTTATAAACCATTGATATACCGGTAGATACTCTATTGGTTTACTACAAGATGATCGTTCGGAATGAATTATTAAACTATGCTCATAATCTTCAATTTTTTCAATTAATCCTATTTGATCAAGATCCTTAACAATTTGTTCTCGCGCAGCCATTATAGTTAAACCTTGATATACAGAATTTTCATTCATATGTCCGTCTTCAGTAAAAATCTGAATCTCATTTAGATTATATTCAAATTTCCATTTAATGTCCATTTCATCGCCATATGTACAAACATAAACAACTCCAGTTCCAAAATTCATATCAATTGAAGGATCCATATATACACGAACAGTTCTATTAGTGAACGGGATTTCGATCTTAGCCGCTGAAATATCATAATACCGTTCATCATTAGGATGAACTATTATTGCAACACATGCTTCCATATATTCAGGACGAGTCGTAGCAATAGTAATGAATTCATCTTCTCTATCTACTATCGGTAATTTTATATACCATAATTTTCCTAATTCCTCTCGATAACCTACTTCTGCCTTTGCAACAGACGTTTCACAATTAACACAGAAATGAGTTGGAAACTTATCTCTATAAAGCATACCTTTTTCATAGAATTCTAAGAGTGAAATTTGAACTTTTCGTTTATAATCATCATTCATCGTTCTATAAGTATATTCCCAATCAGTTGAATATCCTAAATCATCCAATTGCCTTGTCATATTATTAATGTTGTTTTCTACCCATTCTCTACATTTCTCTAAAAAGTTTTCTCGATCATCTTTAGAAACTCCATAATTCTTTGTAACAGCTAACTCAACAGGCAATCCGTGGCAATCCCATCCTTGAGGAAAATATACATTTTGGCCTTTCATTCGATTAAATCTTGCTACAAAATCAATCCAAGCATAATTTAAATATTGTCCTATATGCAGTACACCACTAACAAATGGTGGTGGGGTATCAATAGTAAAAATCTCATCTTTTCGGTCCTTTTCAAATGCATATATCTTATTTTCATCCCAATATTTTATCCACTTTTCTTGAACTGCTTTGAAATTATACCGTTTTGGATAATCTGTTCCCTCTGTCATTTAAATTCCTTTTTAGATGTAAAATAATAGAATGGACCTGACGGGAATTGAACCCGTGACCTCTTGAATGCGACTGTTGAAATTAAGCAACCTGCTTAATTTTATCAAGCGATCTTCCACTGATCTACAGGCCCAACTATGATAATTATATATTTATATTGTTAAAATCAGAATACCTAAAATTTTTTATTATTTTTATTAAATATTTTGAAAAAGTAGGATTAATATTGAGTTCTGGCAATTATATCATTTTGTGCAGCTTTTGTGAGCTCTGTAAATAAAACTGAATAACCTGCAATTCTTACGACTAAACCCCGATAATCATCAGGATTTTGCTGGGCTTCACATAACGTATCTTTACCAACAACGTTAAATTGAATATGATATCCTCCATTAGGTTTAAAATATGCTTTTATCAAAGGAATAAATATATCCTCTTTAAGAGAATTTGGATGAAAATCTAGAAGTAATGAAGTTCCATTTGTAATAAGTTCATTATTCAACTTTTTTACTGAATTGAGAATTGCAGTCGGGCCTTTAATATCTCTTCCATGAGTGGGGCCAACACCATTTGAAAGTGCATCTCTAGATTTTCGTCCGTCTGCTGAAGCAGCTGTCCAAGATCCAAATGCTATATGAAAAGAAGTAGAATATACTCCCGGATTAAATATTCCAGAGCGAAAGTTTTTATATTTCGAGATTTCATTACAATACTCTCTGACAATATCTACTGCAATTTGATCTACATAATCATTATCATTTCCAAATTTTGGTACTTTATTAATAAAAAGTTCTCTCCACTCAGATCCCTTTTTTCCTAGGTAAATTCCTCTATAATTTTTCATAAGCATTGTTACCATATCTTCAAATGGTAATATCTTATCTTCAAAAACAAACTTTTTAATAACAGCTAAACTATCTGCAACTGTAGCTAAACCAATTAATTGGGGGCCAGTAAAATTGTATATCGCCCCACCATTTGTTACATCTAAGCCACGATTAATACAATTATCCACAGTAGAGGATAAATAAGGTTGAGGATTTGTTTCAGCAATAGTTTTATCAAGTGTATTCATTGTTAAAACCATATTTTTAATAAAAAATTTCATCTGTTCTAAAATTGCATTCCAGAGATCTTTATAAGACGCAATTTCTTTCTTACTTTTTATTCCAATTTCTCTTCTGATAAACATATCGCTTCCATTTGTTAAAGCTAATTCTAAACATTTAACAATATTGAGTTGACATGCATTTGTTGAACCAAATGATTTACTTGGGTGTTGAGGTTCTACACATCCGATTGGAGCATACTCACGTGCATCCTCGAGGGTAAGGCCACGTCTAGCAAGCCCTTGAATCATTACATCATCATTAAATAAAGCTATACTTGTTCCTAATTGAACTGATTTTGCAACTTTAGTCAAAAAATCTTCCGGAGAATTTTGATGAATTCTTATTGAAAATGTAGGTTGAACCGTTTGAAGGTTTGAATAAGCATCTAGTATAAGGTATGACAAATCATTGGTAGCATCATTTCCTTGACGATCTAATCCCCCGATAGTGACATTTTCAGTGATTGGAGGGCCCTCTCCAGCATTAATTGCTAAATAAAAAACATAATTCCATAAAGTTGTTAATTTTAAAAAAAAGCATTCAATTAAAAATTGGGCCTCCTCTTTATTTATAATTCCTTTATTTATATCATTTACATAAAATTGATACATTAATTGATCAAGACGCCCTATACTAACAGCATAACCTCCATCTTCTAGTCCACATATAAGGTGATTAAAAAATATTAGTTGGAGGGCTTCTTTAAAGTTTTTTGGTACATTTTCTGAAATATTAGCACAAATTTTAGAAATCTCTAACAGTTCCTCCTTACGTCTAGAATTAACTTCTTTTTCCGAAAGGTTCATTGCTAAAGAAGAAAATCTTTTTATAAAAGATTTAGCAGCACTACATGTAATAATAACAGATTGCAAAAAGTTTTGTTTTTGAGTATTGTTAGAAAATTCTTTTAGCTTGTTCTTTGCTTTTTTAATCAAACCATTTAATCCATATTTTAAAATATTTTCATGTCCTGGGAAAAAATGACCAATTCCATTAGTCAGTTCAGTCTCAACCAAAAAAACTAATGTATCCATGATCTTTTTCACTTTAGGTTCTAAATTTTTTATAAATTGCTCTTTTAAAGTATAATCCTCTTTTTTCCAATAGGGAATAATACTCTCTTTCAAGATCCTTTTACCTTCGTCCGAAATAAATGATTTTTGTGCTGGACGTTTGTCATAAGAGTCTAAATCCTGTTCTATAAAATCTACTCTAATTTCAGGATATAAAGGAGTTCCAACAAATTTACTACACTGATTTCCGACAATAAACTCATCTTCCCAGATTCTAATCGACATGTTTGTTAATAAATGGTCTAAAGCTTTTGCAAAACGAATAACTGGATGTTCTTTTTTTGTATTTTTATATGAATCCGTAATTAATTTTGCCCTTTCAATACAAATTTCACGTGATTGCATAACCACTTTATCTTTCATTTTTAATATTCTTTCTTTATAATGTGAATGAGGAGCTCTTTCTAATTGCATTTATATCCCTAAAAATTATCAATTATTCAGTTTAATTAAAAATATTATTGCTTTATGTATTAAAAATTTTTATTTTATATTTTCAAAGAAACTCTGGAATTTCATAGATTTAAATAAATTTCATTAAATGATTCTTAGTTTCAGGAGAAAATAAATAGTCATTTTTTTTTTTATCTTGAAATCTTTTGATAGCAAGTTCCAAATATTCTTTATTTGAATCGATCCCAATGAATTTCCGATTTAAAATACTAGATACGATTCCTGTTGTACCAGATCCTACAAAAGGGTCTAGGATCCAATCACCCTCTCTTGAAGAAGATGAAATTATTCGATTTAACAATTCTAGAGGTTTTTGGGTTGGATGTTTACCAAATTCCTTCTCATTTTTAGCTAATAAAGGAATTGACCAAACACTTCTCATTTGCTTATCTTTGTTTTTCAACTTATCTTTTGGGTTATTCCAAACTTTCATTCTCTCATAGTCAAAAGTGTGGCGCGAATTCTTAGATTTGCGAGCCCATAATACTGTTTCATGACTATGAGTAAAATATTTACATGATAAATTAGGTGGAGCATTTGGTTTATACATAATTATATCATTAATAATATCATAACCATTTTTTTCTAGGAGATAACCAACTTTATAGATTATATGTAATGTTCCTGATACCCAAATGCTACCATTTTTATTTAACACTCTTCTACAAGCTTTTAACCAAGTATCTATAAATTTTATATCTTCGTAGAGACCTTGTGATTTATCCCATTCTCCTTTATTAACAGAAACCATCTTGCCTGAACTACACGTAACTCCATCATTTGATAAAAAATAGGGGGGATCAGCATAGATTAAATCAAATTTATTACTTTCAAATTGATCAAGTACATCTAAAGCATTTCCATAATATAAAATGAAATCTTTCTCATCAAAATAAGGTTTTATCATATTTAGATAAATTTCTTGTAGAAACTTTAAAAATTACATTCAAATTAATTAAGAAAATATAATATCTTTTAATTATTAACTTTAAAGTTTAATATTAACAAACACTTAATATTCATGTAAGAAAATCGTAATCTTATTCCAAACGCTTTAGAGAACGAATTATGATAAATAAACAACGATTTGAAGAGCTGTTTAATCAGCACATAATAAAAGATATTTCTGAAGAACAAATTGATATTGTTCTTTCAGGTCAATATGGCAAAGCTTTAGAACTACTAAGAGATGCCGAATCAACAGGTTTATTTCCCGCCTTAGTTGGACCACCAGGTGTTGGAAAAACCATATTATGTAGATATTTTGCTAGTTTAAGGGCAAAAGAAAATAAAAACAAGAGCTTTCAATGGTTAACCATGGATGAAAGTATCAAACCTTCTCATTTTGTTGGCTCATTTGATCCAGCAATTACATTAAAGAAAGGATTTGTTCTAGAAGCCTTTAATCCCGGGCCATTATTAAATGCTATGTTAGAAGGAGGAACTTTCCTAGCTAACGAAATTAATAGGGCTACAGAATATTCTCAAAATACTTTATTAGAACCTTTAGAAGAAGCTTCCATAGGAATCCCTCATCTAGGGAGAATTAAAGCTGATAAAGACTTTTTCTTTATATGTGCTATGAATCCAGAAGAATTATCTGGAACACACCGCTTATCTGAAGCTTTAAAAGACAGAATTAAGGTTTGGATTAAATTGACTTACCCGGATAAATCTACCGAATTAGATATAATAAGAATTAACTTACCTGAACATTTTATTATTGAAGAGTCAGAACTTGAAGTAATATATTCAATTATTAAAGAAACTAGACATAACAAAATTGATATTGAAATTCCTGCTTCAATTAGAGCAGGGATTGCTATTGCAAAACTATTGGCAAGGAAAAGAATTGTAGAAAAGGAAAAAAAAGTTAAAGAAAAAGAATCTGTATATATTTATCTTTCTGAAATTGCTCGCCATGTTTTACTTGGGAGTTTAAAACCAAAACCTGGTGTAAAAGTCGAAACTGTAATAGAAAACATTATCCATAAGACTTTGGGAGGGTAATTTATTGGGAATATTTCCTGAAAACCCATGTGAATTTGCAGTAGAATTTATAAGGAGGATGAGAAATCATCCAGATATAATCCAAATGCCATCTCCACGGCAAGTATTATCAATACCAAATTTGATTATCTCAAGATATTATCGTAAAGGAGTAATTACGCCAAACGATTTTATTGAAATTAGTACTGTTACCTCATTACCAGATAATCAAACTCTAGCTAAAGATATTGCATTTGAGATTCTCTTTCCAAATTATAAGAAAAACATTGTGAAATCCTTATTCAATGAGGAGGAAATTGATAATTTTGAAGAAGAAATTAAGAATTCTGAAATCAAATCAGAGTTAGACCAATTACAAGATCTTATTGATGAGATTGAATTATCAAAATCATTTGATACAGATATGTTCCAGCAATTGGAACAGTTTATTGAAGAATTAAATCAAAGAAGGAATGAAGAGCCATATAAATCAGCACTTAATTTCTTTAACGACGATTCTGAGTTATACAAGGAAGAAATAACGTCATTTGAGAAATTAATTGAAGAAGCAAAAAAACGAATGCTTCAAAAAATTAATTCTTTGGATCCTAAGGATTTAAAAGCAGGCACTAACTTAGGGTTAAATGATTTAATTCAAGAGCAGTCTTTGAGAGAATGGGAAAAAATTACAAGTAAGGCTTTAAATAATCAAGATATTGAAAAGGATTTAAATAAATTAATCAATTCAGGGAGTTTAGAAGATTTGCTTCAATCTATGAAATTTTTAAAAGATACTAATGCAATTTCTAAAGATCAATTTGGAAATCTGAAAAGAGAGCTTCAAAATAAAATTGATAATTTAGACCAATTATTTCAATCAGCAAAACATCTAAAAGAAACTCCAAATTTTAACTTAGATAAAGTACTAAACAATAGTATAGAACAAGCTTCATTTGAACATAATTTTAGCCTAGCGAATTCACTTGACCAATTTTTTGGTACTGATCTTAGAACTTCATTATTAGAAAAATATGATCAACATTCCAAAACTTCCCAAATGAATCTTTCACTGGAAAATTTGACGAAAAATGCAATTACAAACAAATCATGGAACTCTTTATTCAACCAAGCACTTAAAAATGCTATTAATGAAGCTTTAAACCAAAATAAAAAATTTGAAGCTCTTAAAACTCTTACACATCAATTACAACAACTTACTAATAGCTCTCCAAATATGCATTGTAGTCAAAAAATGGCTCAAAATATTCCAAACCTTACCTCATTAACTTTAGAATCTTGTGAAACTCCTTACCAACTAAGAAATGCAACTGAATTTTTGAGAAAAATTGGTTTAAATCTAGAATCAGAACTTATCGAAAAGATTGGAAAGCGACTTCAAATGCCTCAAGATGAAATTTTCGAACTCATTGAACCTACTTACCAGTTGTTGAAAAAATTAATTGAAAATAAAAAAGCAGATTTTCAAAGAATAAGTAATTTAATGAATCAAATTCATGACCAATTAAATTTCGAGAGGATAAAAGAATTAACTGCTAGTGCTTTAGCTTCCGATAATAGAGATGCATTAGGAGCTCTTGGTAACTTTAAGTTAAGTGATGCATTAAGAAGTGCTCAACAAATTGGAGGTCAGGAAGGTGAAAATAAAATGATTTCGTGTTTATCAGCAGGTAGTGGAGAAAACCTCCTTAAACAATGGTTTCTTCATAGAAATAATTTACAACCAATTACCAAACAGAAAGTAAAAGAACTAGCTAAGAAAATGTTAATTGAATTAGGTATTTATTACTCAAGAGCTCATTTAGGTAGTTCAACAACAGGTCCAATTCCAATTAATATTGTTAGACCATATTCTATAGGTGATGATTTTGAGAATATTGATCTTGAGGAGACTATAAATAATATTTTAGAAAAAGGAAAAGAATTAGATCATATAAAATATGATGACTTTTTTGTTTTTGAAACTGCTAAAGGGCTAAGAACTGCGTGTTTTGAGCTTGATATTTCAGGTAGTATGACAGGGGACAAACTTGCTTATATGAGTATTTGTATTACGATGTTATGCTATGGAATGCGTAAAGATGAACTTGGTATTTCTTTTTTTGAGTCAAATACTCATGTTTTGAAAAGATTAGATGAAAAGCTTGATTTAGAGAAATTAGCAGATGAACTTCTTTCTGTTACAGCTCGAGGGGGCACACGAATACAAAGTGCTGTTGAGTGGGCAAATAAGCAATTCAAAGATTATTCAAATTCCCGGGAAAAATTAAATGTTTTATTTACAGATGCTGAAATATTTGATTTGAAAGAAGCTATTATAGAATTAAGAAAAATGCGTTCTTTAGGTGTGGATTTCATACTGGTATGTCCTGAAACTTCTTTCAACTTAAAAGAAGCTAAAAAAATGGTAAAAGTTGCAGGAGGACAATTACTTACTATAAAAGATTGGAATCAGTTTCCTAAATTAATCTCAGAAATAATAAAATCAAGATTTTAAAAAAATGGTAAATATTTCAATTTCTAGTCTTATAATTGATAAATTTGGTTTAAATTTATATAAGAAATCACTTAAATTTCTTTCCAATAAAATTAATTTGATTAATATTGAAGAAGATCCTATTTTAGTCAGAAGTCTAATATTAGACAATGAACGAGAATTTCATCTCATAATAGATGAAAAGAATAACGAGATTTTTCACGATTGTCCGTCATTTCTAATTCATTCTGAAAAAAGCAAAAAAATTTGTGTTCATTTGATAAAATTGTTATCAATCATAAAATCTAGTCTTGCTCATAAAATTTTAGAGAATTTTAAGAGTTATATTTTAACTTCAGAAGATTTAGGTTCACAAAAAAAGAGTAATAATTTTCTACTATTAGCTAATAGTTGTTTTGAGAGTAAAAATTGCGTAGAAGCATTAAACTACTTAAATAAAGCAATTTACAATCAATTTGAAACTGAAAATATTATTAAAACTTACTTAAATACAGCAATCAACAATAATTTATTTATAGAATTCTTTGAATTTTTACAAAATGGATTCGAGAATGATTTAGAGAAATATTTTTTGAAATTTAATAATGATATTGATAATGGATTTAAAAAATTCTTGAGTACAATACAAGAATATTCTTTTTTTAATCTTCTTAAAATCATTGAGTCTATTAATAAAATACTGGAGTTTAAGGAAGTTTCGTTTTTAGCCACTCATTTTGAGAAATTAAAAACACTAATAAATAATTCGCATTTTAATAATCAATACTTTTCTATTTATCTGATAAAGAAGAATTATACAGAATTAGTTAAACTTAATCCTTTATTCAAGGATATCATATCTACTAATTCATTAAAAACTCTAAAAATCAAACTTTTAAACTATTTTTTTTCTGAAATCGATAATTTTTGCATTCTTGATAAATTAAAGTTATTAAAAAAGCAATTTGAAGTAATAGATATACCAAAAGAAGAATTTCATGATGATTATGTGAAATACAAAATTGAAATTAAGGAATTAGAAAGAAAAGTGTATCTGAAAAAGTTTGCTTTTCTTAAGTTGTTAATAGAAAAATATAAGATTATAAGGGCTGAAGGTAAGTTTAAGAAAAAAAGGAACACCTATATTGTAGAACATGATGAAAAAAATATAAAAAATCCAGTCTACCATTATATTGTCTCCCGTATTGGCTTTTTTGGATTAAATGATCAAACAATAAAATCTTCTGAAATAGGAATCAATTATTTTATTATGAAAGAACTATTTTTAGATGATCTTAGTAGTTTTCAAGATGTATACTATTATCGACAGCAATTTTGGGGAGAAGAGAAGGATTATGAAATAAAACCAATTGAGGGTGTTTCATTACTAAGTGAAAAGGCTGATTATAGTTATAATACAATCCAAAAAGTATCAGAAGATGCAATGGTTATTGAATGGGATCTTGCAAATAAACCAATTCAAGGTAGTTTAGTAAATGCTTACGGTTCGCAAATTATCATCCCTGATTACAATAATCCCCTATTTCATGATTTAAAGCCATTTGATCTTTGTTATTGTCAAAAAACACCCATTAAAATTGAAAGCAACATTATTAAGACAATTAACATTATTACAAAATGCTCATTTAAAGATGCTATCAAGAGCGTTTCTAAGGGTATGGAATTTATTCAAGGATTTTACCCATTATCACTTATTAAAGCAGTATTAAATAAAGACATTAATCCTTTTCAAGCTAATGAAATTGTGGTAAATAATCCAAATAAATCATTTGTACCAAATTATAATGTCTTTGTTAAAGCATTTAAAAATTTCCTACTTGACTATATTTTTAAAGAAAAGGATTATATCTTTGAGGAATTGAAAAAAGATATTGAACTTAATACTAATCAAATTTTAACCTTATTGAATTTAAATAGTGAATTAGCTGGATTGGATCTGCCCTATAATCAAATACTACAAAAATGTCTTTATCCCGATATTATTCTTAAAGAATTTAAATCAAATTTTTTAGATGAAATCCATTCTATTATTGAAAATTTATTGAATTCTCATGAACTTGGAAGTACAGTTATATTTAATTTAAAAAAAATGCAACATACCCCTTTTTTTAAATATTCTAACAAAATTCTCAAAATTCGAAAAAATGAGTTTGAATCTACTCAAATAATTAGGTTACATGATAATGGAAGAGTTTTTTATGAAATGTCTGGAATTTTTAAAACCTACTATGGTAGGAAATTTTTCAAAATTCTTCAGTTTAAAGAAGACTTAATTCTTACACCTGATAAATTTAAGAAATTTCGTGATTATAGTTCTAAGTTAAATCTTAATCTAAATCTTATTGATAAATATAATTAGCTACTGTATTATTTTTCGAATTGCAATTTTCCATAAACAGCGTCATGACCAGGTATAAACCAGAATTTTCCATTTCTAATTTTGTTTATTGCTTCATATAAATTTTCAGGTATGTTGTCAAAATTACTTTTTCCTTCCCATAAGGCGAATTCATTATCATTATTTTCAACTAACATGTGGTAAATTGACAAATTTTTTCGATCATATTCGGTTCCTCCTAATACAACAGAGATTAAATGTAATAACGGGACAATATATTGAAAATTTAATTTGAAAGGGCTTATTTGATCGCTTAAATCTTGAACTCGAGCTAAAACTCCTTTTGTTAATGCTTTTTTACAATAAGGACAAATATCAATATTTAGTTTTGGGCTACAGTAGTAATCTTTTTTATTAACATGGCGTTCTGGTCTATGACCATCATAGTAATATTTCCCTTGGGATGGTTTAAATTCATAAGTCTTAACGATTTTGTTTCTTTTTATTGATTCTATAAGATTACAGTAATTTAGTTTATTAAACTGAATTTTTGTGGCTTCTCTGCCTAATCTATGAAAATTTGTAGAATGACAGTCAGAATTAGATATAATTGACACTTTATTTAACTCTGAAATACTCCTCACCATTAAGGGATCTGCACTTAAACCCGTTTCTATACAATTAATATAATTAATTCCAAATCCCAAAGCTTCTTTCATTGTATTAAACTGAGTTTTATCTCCAAAAATACCAAAATAAGGAGTAAATATATGAGCTGGAATTATCTCAATGTCCTCGTCTATAGATTTTAAGCCAAAAATAATGCTTTCTGCAGATTTATAGATTTTTGGTCTACCTTCGTTTGTTATATTCCCAAATTTCGATAAAAAATTTATAGCCTCATCTAGTTTTTCAAAGTTTGGAAAAAGAATAATAAAATGTACCTTTTTAATGCCTAAATGATTGTTCCAAATTACTTCTATTTCTGTC
This sequence comes from Promethearchaeota archaeon, assembly GCA_016839655.1. The sequence goes on from JAEOTW010000161.1 coordinate 28,715, forward strand.
TGTAATATAAAATTAACTTCTGGGATTTTAGGAGTACAGTATATTCCCCTTGAACATTCAATTAGATTATTCTTTAATTCAATTAACCATAATGGGTGGAGACAATCACCAGTTCCTACTAACTGAATTCCTTTTAAATAGCTATTAAAAGCCAATTTAAAAACATCAATATTTTTACTTGCTCCCCCAGAATACTTACTATGAATATGTAAATCACAGATTTTATTCATTTTTTTTAATTAAATTAATTGAAATTTGTATTATTATTCCGATCAACTTATTTAAAATCATAAATAAAAATTATTTTTAAAAGAAAATTGTTAGATTACTCAAAGAAACAATTAATTTCACTGTAATCTACCTTTAGATTGAATTTTTCCGAGGGAGAATAAATAAATGTATCAATATTTTTTTTATTAATGCACAAATTTTATTTATATAGAATCTGAAAGTTTAATTGATAATTAGGAAAAAAATATATGGATATGGCAAAAAATAATTTTCAACACCCATCTAAGGACATCACTGAAAGTAAGGGTACTATTCTTAGAGGAAAAACAATATGTATGTGTTTAACAGGGTCAGTAGCAGTAATTTCCTCTCCAATTGTAGCCCGTGAGCTTATGAGATTAGGAGCTGAAGTTATATGTGTTATGTCTAGAGCCGCAACGGAGCTGATTAACCCTGCTTTAATGGAATGGGCAACAGGAAATAAAGTGATCACAAAATTGACAGGAGCAGTTGAGCATGTATATCTAGCAGGTGATAGACCTAGAAGTGTAGGAAAAGCTGATTTAATTTTAATATGCCCTGCTACAGCAAATACAATATCAAAAATAGCATGTGGAGTTGACGACACGCCGGTAACAACAATAGCATCAACAGCATTTGGATCATCTTTACCTATAGTAATCGTACCTGCTATGCATGAGAGTATGTATAAACATCCTATTTTAGAAAAAAATGAGAGACAACTCCGTGAATGTGGCGTTGAAATTTTAGGTCCAAGAATTTCAGAAGGTAAAGCTAAAATAGCTAAAATTGATGATATTATTGATAGGGTTATAGATTTATTAGTAACAAAGAAGGATTTAGAGGATAAGAAAATTCTTATTACCGCCGGTCCAACTAGAGAAGCTATAGATTCTGTTAGATTTGTCTCCAATAAGTCGTCAGGAAGAATGGGGATTGAATTAGCCAAAGAAGCCTCTGCTAGAGGAGCGGATGTAACGTTAATTGCTGGTGAATGTATGGTAAAATTGCCGAATTATTTAAAAACAAAACATGTAGTTTCTACTGATGATTTTATAAATGCAGTTAAAGATGAAATCTCACTAAATAATTATGATTTTTTTATCTCTGCTGCTGCTGTAAGTGATTATAAACCAATTGAATGCATAGAAGGAAAAATTTCTTCTGATAATGTAGAAAAACTTCAAGTCAATATGAAGTTAACACCAAAAATAATAAATGTAGCAAGAAAAAAAGATTATAATTTATTCATTGTAGCTTTTAAAGCAGAAACTAATGTATCTAAAAGTGAATTAATAGAACGTGCCTATAATAGACTCCTTAAATCTGAAGTTGATTTAATTGTAGCAAATGATATCGGTAGACAAGATATTGGATTTAGCAGTAAATACAACGAAGTTTTTATTATAGATAAGAAGAAACGTATCACTCATGTTGAGAGAAATACTAAACGATATATCGCATCGAAAATAATTGATGTTGTTATTGAAGCCTACCAAAAGAGAAATTCATAAAACTAGGGTTAGGAACCTCTATTTATAAATATTTTAATAAAAAACAACTTTTTTTATGCAATTAAATCCAATGAAAATATTTAAATATTAATTTATTTACTGTAAAGAGTGAATATAATTATAAAATTTGATTAGATAATTGAAAGCTATGGAATTTAGATATATATCTAATATCTTATAGGTTTTTTAATTAGTTTGCTAATAGATTTATATATATTTATAAATTGTTGTAATAAGATTAAATGAACAATAGATCATACGAGTGCGTCCAAAATTAAATCAAAAGAAGAAGGTAAAATTAAGCAAGGAACAATAGCAGAGTATATGCGTAAGCGAACTCAACTAGTTGGTTTCGAATTTGGTTATTGGAAACACGTTCAATATTGTGCAGAATTTATTGACAATGCCCTAGATGCTATTGAGAGCTTTCAATGGAAAGAATTGAGAAAATCAGATTCCAAAATTAAATTTTCATTAGATCAAGAATTATTTCTTGAAAAATTTTCTATACTTGATACAGCAAAAGAAGAAAAAAAATCTCAACATTTGAATAATGAAGCGAAACATACTTTAATGCAAGAATTAGGTATTGAATCTGTTGATCAGGAACAATTTTATATTCAAGAACCAGAAGTAAAAGAAGAAGAATCTGGAGAAATAGTTGATCAAGAAGAATTGGAAGTAGAAGAGGAAGTTCAGAGAATAATAGATGATATGCAAGGAATCATTAAACCCGTTGAAAATATAATTGATGTAGAACCGATAGTGGGAGTAAGAATTAGAGAATATGAGGCTCCATCTTTTTTAACATCCGAAATAAGCCAGAAAAACATTATGAGTTATACATTTGAAATTTTCGACAATGGTACGGGTATGTCAAAAATTGATCTAAGAAAATTTGGCAAATATCTCGCCTCATCTAAATCTATGGAGTTAAAACAAACCAGGGGTAGTCAAGGATTTGGAGCTCCAAGTGCATTTAGTGATGCACAAAATACAACAGGTAAACCTGTTATAACAGTCTCGAAATCAGCTGATAATATTTATGCTACTGTAGCAGAATTTTTTACTACCTCCAAAAATGAAAAGAAGTATTTAATTCATCCTACTGATATTGACAGTTTTTTTCTTCATGGAACCTATATAAAATTGAATTATTTAAACGTGAAATATGTTAAAGGGTATGTTGAGAAATATATCGAAGAAACTGCGTTTATGAATCCACATGTTACCATTATTTATATTGATCCATATGGGAAGGAAAAAATTTATCGAAGATTAGCAACTTTTTTCCCAGATGAGCCTAAATATGCCAAACCCCATCCTTCCTCAGTTAATATAGGGGATCTACAAGATTTAATTACAAAATCAGAGAATAAATCAATTTCTGCATTTTTACAAGATAATTTTGTAAGGATGAGCTCAAGAACTGCAAAAGAAATTGTAGATCTCGCTGAAAGAGATTTACAAGACCAATTACAATTACTTATTCTAAAAGATGGATTTGTAAATCTAATAAAAAAGAAAACGGACCCAATATACTATTTGAAATATGAAAAAAGGGTTTATGGGCGCTCTGATAAACCAAGAGATAAGTTAATTATTTATCGAGTTGATTCTGAAGATATAAAAGAGGAATTTTGGAAAGAAATCTCTGAATACAATAAATTAATTAAGGATCACGAAAAAATCAGCAAAGAGATAAAGAAATTAAACAATCGTATCGATAAAACTGAGACTCAAAAAGAAATTAAGAATATTGAGAGAGAAATTAGAAAACTGGTGAAAATTAAAGATGAGATTAGAAATCAAAAAGATAATGTAAAAGTAAATTTAAATAAATTATTTACCGACTCAAAAGGACGATTGATTGAATTAAAAAAATTGAAAAACAGAACAGACTTTGAAGACCTCGTTAATAAAGTTCGTATTTCTAAAGCCAAACCTATTGAGCTAACAAAGGATCAGTTTAATTCTCTTTTTCTCGCCTTTAAGTCAATTAAATATATGGCTCCTCCAACTGACACAGCAATTCCAGTAGGAGAATCGACTTTAGAGAATACTTTAATCAAAGAAATTGGGCTAAGAATTTCAGAAAACATAGATGATTTTGCTGGACCCATTGAAAATATTACTCAGATATCTGAATTAATACATGAAGAAAAGCAGAAATCACTATTAGAAGAAGGTATCAAGATTGATAGTGATATTATCAATAATGTCTCAATAGAATCACAAGAAATCATTACTTTAAACTCAGAAATATTAGGAACTATTGATGTCGTTGATGAGGTAACAGATCAACAGCAATTAAAGACAATAATTAATGATCTTCTCTCATATTCGGATATAGAATCTATAGATACCTATAGTAACGTATTTGAATATTTTATTGAAAACTATACTAAAGATGATGATTTTGTTGCAGCAGAAACAAGAGCACCTACAAGTGGAAAAGGTTTAGCTTATGTTGTAGAGGCAGTAATGGCCTATTCGAGAAATTTAGAAGTTCCCAAAAGGTCTAGGGATGTTTTATCGAGGTTTGTAAATAGAACACCTAAGTTAAGAGATAGCGCAGATTGTGCAATTACCAAAGCAGTTCAATCAGTTAATTGGAAAAATTACAACCTTGATACTTATGATAATAACTTGCCAAAGGGACCAATAAAATTATTAGTTAATATTTCAGGACCCTTTGTTCATTTGATGTTTAAATCCCAATCAAAAAATGCCTTAGCAGATGACGAAGATTTAATTAAGGAGATTAAGTTTTGCCTTGAAGCAATAGGAAGAAGATTGAGGATATATATCAATCGAAAAGCTAATCTTTATAAAAGTGAAAAGAGAGCTAGTTTAATAGAAAAATACATTCCTCTTTTTGTTAACAGCTTATATAATATTGCATCTCAAGGTGAAAGTATACATAAATCAAAGCTTAACAAGAAAGAATTAGAAGACTTAATGAGAAATGCAATAGGCAAAAAACCTACACCTATATCTAAACCTCCAGAAGTAGGAGAAATTAAAGAAACTCTCCTTAAAAAGGAAGAAGTAATAGAGAAACCTACTGAATTACAACCAGTTGCTAAGATAGTCGAACTTAAAAAAGAGTTATTTACTGAGAAAACGCTTAAAAATTGGACCAAAGCCGAATTAATTGATTACTGTAATGAGCATTATATTAACCTGTTATCTAAGGATACAAAATCAATTATTATTAACAAAATACTTGAATCTTATAAAAAACCTATTGAAGTAAAACCAAAGGATTTAAAACCTCTAGAACCAGTAGAAATTACTCCTGATACTATCCCAGTAAAACAAGTACAATTGCCAATTTCTAAAGCAAAAGCACCAAGTAAGATAACTCCTAAAAAATCACCTCCAGTTCATAAACCTACACCCCCAAAACAAACACAAACTACATTACCACTCATTACAACTGGAAAAATATTAAAAGTATTATCGGATGAATGGCAAACTATCAAGCATCTCATTTTTAAGTTAAAAATTAAAGATATGATGGATGCCAGATATCTCCAACTTAAACTTAAGGAATTAGAACGTAAAGATAAAGTTTTAGTTGAATCAAAAATGGGTAAAAGACAATGGAAACTAAAAGAATAAATAGGTAAATAATATGGCCAAAAAGCAAATTAATTATGATTTAAAAGCTACTAAAGAATTATTTAAAAAATTTCAAGAAAAAGGAAGTATAAGACAAGAAGTTAAACTTCCAGAAGATACAATTCAAATTGACGATCTTACCCCTAAATATACTCTAAAAAGATTATATCAAGTAATTGATAATGTTCTTGGACAAATTTATAGTACTGGAAGACCCTCAGTAAAATTACCTTCTAGAACGGCGTCAAATATTATATGGGATGAAAAAAATGACTTGTTATTGCTTGGAAAACAAGTATCAGATAAACAGTTTCATTCTGCCGGGAGTGTAGAAGATCTTACAAGGCTAATGAGAATTGCAGAATGGGTTCATGAGTTACTAGTTAAAGATAAACATAGCACCAAAAGAGATACTTTTTACCAAGATGTTGATACATATAAAGAGCAAAAAAACAGCGATAAATCCATTGAGGATCTTGCGACAATGCTTTATACTACAAGAAATTCGACACACATAATAGCTGATGCCAAGGGATTATGTGTGGGGAGATTAAGAATAAGGGATGACACAGATATTCTAGATTTAGAAAAATTAGGAACTAGTGGATGGCCGATAACACCAATGTTAGATAAGGTTGATATTATTGAATCTGATGCTGAATTTATTTTGATAATAGAAAAGGCAGCCGCTTTGAGACGATTACATGAAGATAAATTTTGGAAACATCATCCTTGCATTATTATGACAGCTAAAGGAGCACCTGATATGGCCACAAGGATGTTTTTGAGGAGATTAAATAAACAATTAAATCTACCTGTAATGAGTCTTGTTGATAGTGATCCTTATGGTCATTATATTCATAGCGTATATCTCAGAGGTTCGAAAAAATTAAGTTATGAATCGCCCTTTCTAGCAACTCCTGATATCAAACTTTTAGGTGTTTTAACTAAAGATCTAGATGAATATAATATCCCTCAAAGAGCACGATTAAAAATGAAAGATACTGATGTAAAAAGAACTAAAGAACTATTAAATGAGGATTTCGTTAAAAAGAATAAAAAATGGGAAGCCGATATAAAATTAGCTCTTAAATTAAAAGTAAAAGCAGAAATTCAAGCATTATCATCACATGGACTGGAATTTTTATCAGATAGGTATTTACCAGAAAAACTCACAACAGGTGATTGGATATAAAACATTTTTATAAAGAAAATGGTAGTTTAGTCCAGTTAATTGAAATGGAGAAGATAAATGAATGGCCAATGGAATTGCCGCTTATTTTCGTTGAATATATTAAAAGCAATAAAATAAAATCTTATCGAGATGCTAAAGTAGAAGCAGAAATTTCAAAATATCTCAATGAAATTTTAAATAAAATAGCAATTCCAAAAATTAAGCAAATTTTTGATGAATCCAGCCAAGATGATATTCATTCCACTCTTTCTATTTTAGAAGAACTATCAGAAACTAATTCTAGAGCAATTCTACCAATTGAAAATTTGCTAAAAGATTTGACAAAACAGACTGATAAAGAAATAACATCACAAGCCCAGAAAATTCTTCTTAACATCAAAGAATAAATCAGAAAAGAGCTAATAAATAAAAATTAAAAGAATTGAACACTATTCTTTCTTAAAAAATTACATTTATACTAAAATTGATATTAATGAAGTGGAAGCAAGAAAATTTCAATGAATTTATAAAAAACCAGAGTGTAATTGGAATTTTTGATGAACCTATCAAACTTGCGTCAGGAAGGTTATCTTATTGGTATGTTAATTGGAGGAAAATAGCATCAGATGCCTATTTACTCGATAAATTAACAGATTTTGTCATATCCTTTATTAATTATTTAGGGTTAAATCCAAAATGCTTCTATGGAGTTCCAGAGGGCGCTACAAAACTTGGTGTCATAACTCAATTTAAATGGGCAAAAATTCAAAAAAATTTTAATCAAGGTAATTACCCCATCTCAATGGGTAGAGGTAGACAAAAAGAACATGGAGATCCGAGAGACAGATTGTTTATAGGGTTACCTGAAGAAGATGTTATTATTCTTGAGGATGTTATAACTACTGGGGGTTCATTACTCGAGACAATTCAAAAATTAGATGATTTAAATATAAATATCATCAGTATTATTGGGTTAACTAATAGAAATGAGTTGAGAGATGATGGAGTTAATATTAAGGATATAATCTCACAGTATAATATCCCTTTTTATGCAATGAGTAATGCGATTGAATTATTACCGCATTTAGAAATGAAAAATGGAATTAAAAATAATATAATAAAATATTTTAAGAAATATGGTACACAAGAAATAAATTTTAAAATATTAAACAAAAAGCCTTAGCATAAAAATTGAGATCAAAAGAATCCTCTCCATGACTTTATAAGTTTGTATAAATTTTGATAAAGAATTCTTTCTGTCTTCGTTAATCTCTGTTCATCCTCAAGTGATAAATCCGCCATAGAAAGTTTTAATAGTTTCAATAACCGACTGTCAATAATATTTGAAGCATATGAATTATATCTATCTAAATCTATTTTTGGTTTATTATTTTTGTTAATTTCATTTTCCATGAATCTTTTAAATTCTTTTATTTTATTTAAGAAAAATTTATTGTTTCTTTTCTTGAGCTTCGAATCATCTCTTTCTTCAATAGCAAATCTTTGAACATCAACACTATCGCATTTATCTGAAATAGATACTTGCAATATACCCTTTTCAATGAAGGGAATAGCAGAAAACAGCTTTAGCTTATATTTTTTACCTTTTTCCAAAGGACCAAAAGGTTCTCCTAACAGAGAAAAAGCATCAAAATTCTTTAAACATTCTGTAACAATCATTTCGTGTAAAAAAATAAAGTTTAACCTAATTAAAGAATTAGAAAAGCGTTCATTAATTACTTCCAATAAAAAATTCACCATATTTAATAAATAAATAAGTCTTTATATAATATACAAAAGTTATACAAAAGAAATAAACATACTATTATTTTATTAATAATTTAAAAACAGTGTGAAGTTCTTGGTAATAGAGATAATTCTCCTCATAGTTTTTATAATCTTCTTTTCAATTGGATTCTATATTATATACAAACAAGTTGCGTTGGTTAAAAAGGGAAAATTCAGCAATAAGGACCGAATTCAATGTATCATTTATGGTCTAATTTTTGGGTTATCCATAATGGTAGTTTTTGCAGTTGCAGTGATATTTGTATTAAATACACCTAGTTTTTGGACATTTCCTCCGCCAGAGGTCAATCCTTTATCACTTCTTATACCTTTCAGTATTAGTTTGGCTTATATTACATTTTACCCTCTAATTGATTTCCTGTTTATCGCACTAAGCAAAGAAACAGATGAAGGTTTAACACCTTTTCATAAAATTATTAATAAGAGAATTATCAATATTTCGAACAAGAAGATTATAAAGGTAATCTTTGCAATTATATTTTACATTTTAATTTTTATTTTACCTCCTATTATCTTAACTTCTGTAGGATTGCCCTTTATTATAACTCTGATATCTTGGATGCTTGGATATCCCTTAATGATCTTAACTTTTTATGGATCTAAAGGATATATTGCTGGTATATCAAATGCATATTATCATATTCCGGAGATTAAGAGATCTGTATTCTTAAATTTCGAAGACAGTAAAAGGGGAATGAAGCAATTTACATCCAATCCCATCCATTATATTGTATTAGGAGTGATGTTATTTGTATTCGTTTGGGCATGGATATCTTTATTTCAGACTATTGTTTTCTTTTTCACACAAACTTTGGCAATATCAACCATGTCTTCAGTTTTTGTTTTTGTTACGCTTCTTTTTGGAATACTAGGATATTTCACTAGGTTTTGGGGTAGAAAAATAAAATATCGTGGAATTGATATTTATTTTGCAGCTTATTTAATGGCCTCAGTAGGAATTAATGTATTAGTTAATTTTTTTATAGTAAATCCTTCTATGCTGGAGGATGTTTTTAATGAATGGGCTTTTACTAGCGAAATCCGTCCAAATTTTATCTTATTAGCTTGGGCTGCTGCAATTGAAGAAGTGGTTTTAATTATTTTTACTTCATACTTCTTTTTAGCAAAGAATAATGATTTTGTTCTTAATATTAAATATTCAAAGATTACAGAATGTGGGCAAACTTTTGATCCTATTCCACTTTTTACTTTTATTAAACATCATAACCCTAAGATAAGAAATCATGCATTGGAAACAATAAATATGATGTTTGAACGAATTCCATTAAAAGATAAAACAATTCTTAATGATTGGAAATTTAAAAATTCCTTACTAGATGGAATATGTGATTATAATGTACATTCAAGAAAAATATGTAGTCAAATTTTAGTTCAATTAGAAAATGATGTTCCAGAAATAACCTTACCTTGGGTAATAGAAGCAATAGAATCTCCAAATTATGATATAAGCATCTCTATTGCAAGAACGCTACTTAAGGTAGACTTTAGTTTTATAGAAAAAATACCTCAAGAATTAATTCTTAATCTTATAGAAGATTCGGAATGGAGATTAAGATTAATAGGATTGAAAGTCCTAAGCAGAGCGAAGAGTAAAATAAATGAAAGTACTTTTGAAAAAATTGCTGAGAAATTAATAAATGACCCAAATAGTAAGATTGTAGTTGAAACTCTTAATTTATTGGCTGATAGATCGTATAAACTTCCTATTGAAATAATTTTTGATAAAATTTTTCATAATAACGATAAAATAAGCGCTGCTGCAATAAACAATATAAAAAATCTCAATTTTAAACAAATTAACCGCAAGTTAATATCTAGGATTATTCCCTTAATTAAAGATCCATCTAGTTCTGTAAGAGCCTCAATTTTTGATGTATTTGCTAAAACTGGAAATTTTAAAAAAAATGATATTCCACTTTTGCCATTTCTAGAAGGTTTAAATGACTCAAATGAAAAAGCAAGAAAGGCTGCTATGAACGCCCTTGAAAAATACTTTGAAGAAGAACCCGGATTATTAGATGTTGATACTATAATTAACAGTATTGATCCAAATAATTTTGAAATTTTAAATAATGTTGTTAAACTTCTTGGAAGATTATGGAAATATGATTCAGAAAAGATATTAATTACGTTACTCATATATATAAAATTTGAAAACGAAGAATTAAGAGAAAATATTTCAGAAATTTTAACAGAGAATTATAAACATAATCCTGATTTAATCCTTCAAAATTTAATCAAAGTACCAGATGTTACAACTTATATAACTAAAGGAATCATATCAAAAACTCTAATAAAAATTGGGAAAGTTGATCATAAAACCATTATCCCCGCCTTAATGAAATTTTCTGCTGCTGAAAATGATGACATAAGATTAAATGCTCTTGAAGCTCTTGATGGTTTAACAGAAGAATTCATTGATAATTTTGATGTAAAACCAATTATGTTAGTATTGCAAAAAGATAGAAATATTCAGGCAAAAAGGAAAGCTTCTGCGATAATTTCAAAAATAGCTCAAAAAAAGCCGTTCTCAATAAAACCATTTATTTCAGAATTCTTTTCTACTCTAAGAGAACAAGATTCAAAAGTGAAGATTGTTCTTACAAAGACACTTTTAGAAATCGCAAAAAATTCACCAGATATTATTCCAATCAACGAAATTCTAAACTTACTTAGAGATAATGACTCAAGTATTCGTGAAACTTGTGTAAAAATTCTAGGCTTTATTGGATATAAATTTAAGGTTTCTGTAATCGATGCTTTAATAAATTTTGCTTTAAAAGATGACGATTGGATAGTAAGAGAAGCAACGGTATCGAGTCTAGGTAAAATAATTGGTCATGTAGATGATAAAGAAAAAATCATTGAAAAGCTTATTTTCTTACTAGACGATGAGCAAAATTGGGTTCGTTGGTCGGCTTTAAATATATTATCTGATATCAATGAAGTCAATGCATCTCATATTCCATTTAGTAATTTATTAGTTAATTTGAAAAGTACTGATCCTAAAATTAGAGAAGCATCTGCGAGATTAAGTAGGATTTACAGTAATCAAATTGAAGAAGACCTTGATGAATTACTCAATATATTAGGGGATGATTCAGAAGATGTCAGAACCAGTATGATTAATAGTTTTGTTGAAATCATTAAACAAATAGGACTTACAAGAATTTTAACCAAACTGTTAGAAAATTTGAGTGGAAAAGGATCTCTTACAACTCAACGTTCAATTGCGTTAATTTTAATGCGAACTGCTAAATACGAAAATGAAAAAATTAAGAAGAGGGTAATTTCTCTATTAAAAATAAGATGCGAAATGAGCCAAGATCCGATAATATGCTCTGCCTTGCAAAACTTAAAAGAGACTTAGAATATACAATATGTATTTTTAATAGTAGGTTCAACTATAATTCAATAAATCCAGCAACATATTCCTCTTTTAAAACATAATTATTTACTCTTTAATAAAGTCAAATCGTTAATAAATAGATTAAAAATCTATAATACCATTTAGATAAAATAAAAAAATAAATGTGATTTGATATGACAACTCCATTATCAACTCCTAGTCAACCAATTAATAAGGTTCAGCGTTTTGAGGATTTTTATCGGCTATTTCAAGAAAGTCCTGGTGAATATAAATATCAAAATCAAATTAATGACATATATGCTAAAGGTGGAGATACTTTAATAATCCTTTTTGAGGATTTATTAGCTAGTGATCCTGACATTGCAGATATGCTCAGAAAAGATCCTGAAGAAATAATCAAAGATGCCGTCGAAGCATTTAAGAATATGTTAAAATTTCAAGGCACAAAAGTAATAAAAAAAGACATTTTTGTAAGATTTTCAACTAAAGATAAAAACAGTCCACTATTTCTTCCTTTAAGGGGTTTAAGAGCTAAACATATTAGTTCTCTTGTATGGTCTAATGGTATATTAGTTAGAGCTTCAACAATAAGACCAAAAATTATTAAAGCATCATTTGAATGCAACTTATGTGGAGCTCAATTTGAAATTATTCAGATAACTTCAAGAATAAGATGGCCAAAGTTTTGTATTAGTAAACAGTGTAAAGCAAAAGCACAAACAGATTTTCTATTAATTTCTAAGCATTCAGATTTCATAGATTGGCAATCGATAATGATCCAAGAAATACCAGAAGATCTACCACCTGGACGAATTCCTAGATCGGTTCAAGCTATTTTAACTCATAATTTAGTTGATACAGTAAAACCTGGTGATAGAGTAAAAATAATGGGTATATACAAATCAGTTTTAGCTCAAACAACTAAAAGTATTAATTCAACATTATTCAAAACTTATTTTGATATTAATCTTATAGATCCTGAAGATAAGTCTGATGATATCATTGATCTGACTAAAGAAGACAGGAAAAAAATTGAGGATCTATCAAAGGAACCATTTATTCAAAAAAAACTAGCACGGTCCATTGCACCTGATATCTATGGTAGAGAAGATCTTAAAATGGCATCAGCTTTAAGTTTATTTGCTGGGACGAGGAAGAGAAAACCAGGAGGAGGATATAAACGGGGAGATATTCACGTACTTTTTGTCGGGGATCCTGGTACTGGTAAGAGTATTCACGGAGAGGAAATGATATACATTGGTAAGAAAAATCAAGGAGTAATTAATTGGAAGGTTCAAAAAATTGGAGATTTCGTTGATAAACTCATAAATGATAATAAAAAGGAAATAATTACGAAAAAAGATACAGAAATTTTGAAATTTACTAATGATCTATATTACACCTACTCAATAAATACTATTACATTAAAAACACAAAAATCTAAAATTCAAGAAATTAGTAGACATACTGCTGATTATCTAGTTAAGATTAAAACTATGACTGGTAGAACCGTAATAGCAACACCGAACCATTCATTTACGACTATTTTAGGGGGTAAATTAGAAGTTTTGGATGCGTCACAGCTCAATAAAGGATCATACCTGCCTATTGCAAGAAAGTTGGATCTTCCTGAGTTACATAAACAATTGGATGTATCCCAATTTTTTAATGAAGAAGACTTAGTTTATTCGAATATCATTCATAACAATATTTTATCTTTAAATAATGGAGATATCCCACTCCATCTCGCTGCAATTGAATCTAATATTTCTTCAGGGACATTAATTTCATATATTAAGAAATCTCCGTTAAAATTAAGTAACGATTGGATAAGATGCAAGTATGATATAACTTGGATTCCAAGAGAGATTGAATTTGATGAGTATTTCGGTAGAATTGTTGGATTTTTTTTAGCAGAAGGGGATGTCATTAAAAATAGTATTAGAATTACAAATTACAATTCTGAGATTATTGATTTAATTGAGAAAGATTTTAACAAGATATTTAAGCGAGTTTCTCGATATGATGAAGATTACACAATTCAGTTTCACAATGCAAGTTTAGCTAGAATTTTCAGACAACTATTTGGTACAGGGGCAGAATTTAAAAGAATTCCCGATGAATTCTTTTTTACTCCAAAATCTTTTCGGATTAATTTACTATCTGCCTATTTTTCAGGTGACGGTTATATTGAAAAAGATGGATTATATTTAGAGGCACTGACAAAAAGTAAAACATTAGCTTATTCTATGTTAGACTTATTAGCCACAGTAGGAATTTTTGGTACTATAAGAAAAAAAATAATTAAGTCAGGAGAGTATATAGGTCATGTTTTTTATAAAATCATTCTTACAGGAGGTGAAGTTATCAAATTTAAACACAAAAATGGATTCTTATGTTCTGATAAACAAAAAAAATTAGTCTCAATAACGAATAGCAGCTTATCAACATCAAGATATCAAACTAAAGATATTATACCAAACTTCGGTGAAATCCTTAAACGAATTACAACCGATTTAGGTCTTAAAAGTAGACGAGATACATGGCAACGCAGTTTTCTCGCAGAACTAAGAGGAAAAACTCAAAGACAACGTGCTGGAAGATCTTATCTGTTTAAAAAAACGTGTTTTTTCGAACAATTATATAAGGAAAAAAATAAACAGATTGGAAGAGATCTAGAATGGTTAAAAATATTGACTACATCAGACATTTTATGGGATAAAATAGAAAGTATTGAGGTTATAAATAAGAAAACATTTGTTTATGATCTAGGCACATCTGATGGTCATTTTATATTAGCAAAAGGAAATCTAATTGTCCATAACAGTGAAATCCTGAAATCAGCAATAGAAGTTTCCCCAAGAGGGCTCTATACATCTGGGAAGGGTTCAACAGCTGTTGGGCTGACTGCAGCAGTAATAAAAGAACCAGATACAGGTCAAATGAATCTTGAAGCTGGAGTGGTTGTTCTAGCAAATGGAGGTGTTGCTGCAATTGATGAATTTGATAAAATGGATACAGCGGATAGATCTGCACTCCATGAGGCAATGGAGCAACAAACTGTAAGTATAGCTAAAGCGGGAATTGTTGCTACGTTAAAGGCCCAAACAGCAATTATAGCAGCAGCAAATCCTCATTCTGGACGATACGATAGGTACAAAACACCTACTCAAAATATTCGATTGCCACCTTCTCTCTTATCTCGATTTGATTTAATTTTTGTAGTAGTTGATAAACCCAATCAAGCTGAAGATGCACAGATGGCTGAATTCATACTCAAGAATTCAATGCTAGATCCAGAAGAAGCTTTAGAAGAAATTGATACTTCTATTGCTCCAATTTCAAGTGATCTTCTAAAAAAGTATATTAAACACGCAAGAAGGACATGCCTCCCTATATTGTCTGATGAAGCAAAGGAAAGAATAAAAGAATTTTACTTAGGATTAAGAGGTCAGTATGACAGTGAAGATGCTATAATTTCAATTTTAGCAAGGAATTTAGATGCATTAGTTAGACTCAGTGAAGCTTATGCTAAAATGGCTTTGCGAAAAAAAGTTCTAAAAGAAGATGTAGATGATATAATAAATATATTCAAAAGATATCTAAAAGACACTGGTTATGATGAAACAACAGGAAAAATTGATATGGATCGAATTTTTGTTGGTCAATCTAGAAGCAATCTTAATAAATTAGAAACATTGATGAATAGATTGAAAGAAATATTTGAAGAGAACAATTGGAAAGCATTAGAGAAGACCAGTGTAATTCAAATTCTAGAATTAGAAGAAAATTTAGATAAGAAATTTATCGAAAGTGCTTTGGAAGAACTACTTAAAGAAGGAACTTTATATGGACCAAGAAGTAATCAGATAAAATTTACAAATAAAGAAACTTAGTTTATTTTTTTTATTATTTGTTCGGATATAATTTGAAAAGCTTTTTCAACATTCTCTCCTGTTTTAGCAGAGGTGTATACAATTGAAATCGCATTAATATCTTCTCCCAAAGTTTTAACCTGATCTTCGCTTATTTCTTTTTCTAAGTCATTTTTATTAGCAATTAAGATTAGGGGGGCGAATTTACAGTACAGTTTAATATCTGGAACCCAAAAATTATTAATTTGATCAAATGTATTTTTTCTCGTCAAATCCCCTACAATAAGTACACCTTTTGCTCCAATATAATAAAAACGTCTCATGTTTATCCAGCGTTCTTGTCCAGCAATATCCCATAGTTGAATTGATATTTCTCCCAATCTAGTAAGAGAGACTCTTTTAACAAATATATTAGTCCCAATACTAGATCGATAATCTTTAGCAAACTGCCCAGATACAAATTTTTTAACCAAACTTGTTTTACCGACAGCTGGTTCTCCCACAATAATGATTTTTAAACTTGTCTTCTTGATTTTTTTCATATTTAACTAATTTTATGAAGAAAATTTTATAAGTATATATGTAAATAATAAAATAAT